>CAYPYM010000245.1:0-5458 GCA_964414435.1 uncultured Ignavibacteriales bacterium
CGCTGGAGCTATGCTTCGGCGCTCACCGCGGTAGACACAGTCACTGACTACCGAAGCGACACCCGCAACTCGATCGACTACCGGCATCAGGTCGTCGAATGGCCCGCGAGCGGTGGAGGCACCAACTACTCAATGACCGCTGGCTCAGCTCACTGGGCCTTCTCGGGTCAAGCGGCAGCGCTGACGTACAACGGCTCAACATACACGCTCGTAGCAGACAGCGCTCAGTTCTTGCTGAATGGCATCGACGCAACACTCTCCAAGGGTGGAGCTGCTCTTAGTATAACGGCAGACTCTGGAGCCTTTGCCTTCACGGGTTCAGCCCTTGACTTCGGACTGTCGCGCCTTGGTGACGCGGGCGTCTTCTCGATCAGTGGCTCAGCTGTGACATTCAGCTGGAGCTACACAATGGATGCTGTACCAGGAGTCTTCAGTATCTCTGGCTCACCAGCAAGTGTACTCGCAGCCCGTGCTCTTACAGCTTCTGGTGGGGCGTTCGACTGGATCGGCGCAGCGACGACTCTGTCACTCAGTGCAGCCTTCAGTCTTTCAGCATCCGCAGGTGCCTTCGCTTGGACCGGCAACCAGGCCAGCCTGTCTGTCAGCAGCGGTCGTGTTGTTGCAGCAGCTGGTGGTGCCTTCACTGTCGCCGGTACCGCAGTCAGCTTCGTTCGAGACTACGCCCTTGACAATCCTGGCGTAACGTTTACATTTAGTGGTTCCGACACGACCCTCACCCACCGTGTTCTCTCCAAGGGTGGGCACTACAAGACCAACCGTGGTCGCTTCCTGACAGCCAACCGAGGCCCATGAGTCGTGAGATCGAGCGAGATTCCCACAAGTTCATCTGGGTTGTAAGCTACCCGAAGTCCGGTAACACATGGATGCGCCTGCTGCTGCGGACATACTTTAAGGAAGTCTACGGCCAGGAACCCTTCGAGACAGGCGACACGACACCGTACTTCTATCAGGTCGTCAGTCCGAAGCCGCTGCACCTGCTAAGCGGCCAGGAGATAGCCCAGATCCGCCCCGCAGCGATGCTGCATCTGACATCCATCAACGGTGCTCGCGCTGTAGACAAGCCCGTCTCAGTGATCAAGAGTCACTTCATGAACGCTAGCGTTGCGGGCATCCCGATGTTCAGTCCTCTCTGGACAGACTATGCGATCTACATCTACCGCGACCCACGAGACGTGCTGCCGAGCCTGGCGGACCACATGGGCAAGACGATCCCGGAAGCCGTAGAGATGATGCGAGATCCGCTGTCTCACATCGGCGACACCCTGGAGGGTGGCGAGATCAAGATTCCAACACCGCTCGGCACGTGGAGCGACCACGTGAAGTCCTGGATGGGACCGGAGAAGAGAGTCTCGATGGCAGCGACGAGCTACGAGAGATTGCATGCTGATACGGCGGGAGAGCTGACGCGGCTGCTGGACTTCTGTAAGATCGAGGTGGATCGCCCAGCCGTCAAGAAGGCCGTCGAGGCATGCACGTTCAGGAACCTCCGTGCCGCCGAAGACCAGATCGGCTTCAAGGAGCGCTCACGAAACAGCGAGCACTTCTTCCGTCGTGGGCTAGTTGGCAGTCACAAGGATGAAGTCGAGCCCGGCTACGTACAGCAAATCGAGCACGACCACAAGCTGGCGATGAGGATGTTGGGGTATGCCTGAAGTAACGACGATTGATCAAGCCGTAGCAGAGTTGGCTCGCCGCAAGAGCGAAGATCCGCTCGCGTACGTCTACAAGCCCCACAAGATCCAGCTCAAGATTCACCATAGCCGTGCCCCTATCACCGTCGTCCTTGGTGGAAATCGTACTGGCAAGACCTACAGCGCCGTCGCCGAGGCGATCCTCTATGCGCTAGGCCGCAGTACGTATGCTGAAGTTCCAGAGCCGCCGAACCTTATCTGGTATGTCGTGCCGACCAGTTCAACCTTCAAGGATGCCGTCCAGCCGATATTCCAGAAGCTCCTGCCTTGGAACCGCATCAAGCACGAAGACAAGAAGAACTTCCGCTACACGTTCGACAACGGTAGTGTGATCGCTATGAAGTCCAGTGACCAGCGCCAGCGACGCCTCGTTGGTGCAAACGTCGATCTTGTCGTAGCCGACGAGCCCATGCCGAAGGTTGTCTACGAAGAGCTGAGCGCCCGTATCATCAGCAGCAGGGGTCGGATTCTCATGGTCCTTACGCCTGTCAGCGAGAAGCTCGACGAGTGGCTGTGGGTACGAGATGAGTTGTATGTGCCGTGGCAGCTTGGCGAGCGCAAGGATGTGGATGTCATCACGATGCCCGTTGTGGATCAAGATGGCAAGCCAGCCGTGCCTCACCTGAGCGTCCGCCAGATCAAGCAGATGGAGCAGCAGTATCCAGATCCAGAGACGCGCGCAGCCAGGATGTATGGTGAGTTCATCGTTCGCGGCGGTCTGGTCTTCAAGGGCTTCGATCCCGATGTGAACGTCGTGCCTCGCTTCGAGCTGCCCGACCGTTGGCACCGCTGGATGATCTGCGACCCACAGTATCACAGGTTCGCAGTCCTCTTCTTCGCTGCCGACGACAAGGGCACGTACTATGTGACGGACGAGTACTTCAGCGAGGACGAGCCGCTGGCTGTGCGGGCAGAGCGGTTGAAGGCCATGATCGGCTACCAGGATCGTAGCATTCCAATGTACGTGGACTACGCAAACCCACAGGACATCCAGGAGCTGAACTATCACTTCATGCGCCTGAATGCACCCATCGGCGCCGTCCAGCTCCCGATAGCCAAGCACGTCGAGAACATGGTCCTGCGTGTTCACAGCATGCTGGAGCCGAACATGGAACGTAAGTACCATCCGGCAACCCATATGGGCTCCGTCTTCGGTGCCCCGCGCCTGCTGATCTTCGACGACCTCACATCCGTCTGGACTCACGAAGGTAGACCGATGTACGGCTCACGCCTCGTCTGGGAACTTCAGCGGCTCACGTGGCACAAGGGAAACAACAAGCCCGACAAGAACACCGCTGGTGGCGGCGACGCCACGGACTGCCTTATCTACGGCTGCTCTATCCAGGCCATCGGTCGTCCACCCGAGATCAAGGAAGACTGGCGAGACGGCATGAGTAGTCGCGACCAGATGCTCTGGGATTCAATCATCGCACAAGACAAGAAACAAGCAGGAGGAATATCATGACGGCTCTTTGGCTCGCTATCTGCTTCGGTACCTTTGGCTTGGGCCTTGTCGCGGGACAGGTTTTGCATTATCTTACAGAGACTCGGCCCCTCTGGCAGCGCTACAACACGCTCGTGGAGCACATGCTCAAGATGCGCAAGCAGGGCTTCGTCCCACAGTTTGAACTTGAACAGTCCAAGACGCCAGATCTGTCTGAGGACATCGTGGAGTACTAATGCCTAGACTTCCTGAATCAGGCGATTTCGACGCCTATCCGCAATTCACATTCGACATCTGGCACGGCCTGGATGCGAAGTACGTGTTCTACACGAACAAATGGCGCCGGACACTGGATTTCCTGCGTGACCAGCATTGGCGCGCCCTCGTGAAGTACGACCGGGACGTATTGCCCAGCTGGAAGCGCTACCCGATCCAGAACATGACGCTGGCATTCTACAACGACTACCTGACGGACTTCCTCAAGAGCGAAGTTCGCTTCAGCGCAACGCCTGCCAGCGCCGACCCACACGACATCGACGGCGCGGAACTCAGTGAGCAAGTCCTGAAGTACCTGTGGACGAAGCTGGACTTCGACGCATCGAAGATAGACCTGGCGGCGTGGCTGATTGCAACTGGCACGGCGTGCATGCGCATCTTCTGGGACACCGACACGGGCCAGCATGTGCCACTCGGAATCCAAACCCCCGACGGCGGCTTCATCCCACTCGATCCGAAGACACTCCAGCCCACTGTCGGCCAGCCAGAAATCGTCGATGCCGGAGAGATTGGTGTCGAGGTCGTTAGTCCACAGTTCGTGAGGTGGTCAAACAATCCAGCGCACGGCGTGATGGTGGGACTTCTGCTGAGCTACGAGGACGCTCGAACTCTCTACGGAGAGGACATCGCCAAGAAGCTGAATTACTCCGATGAGCACGCTGGCATGAGCGCGGCACTCAGTCAAATCAGCCAGCCCGGCGTGATCCCCGTCAATGACGAGCGAACACTCGTTATCGAGCACTACCTACCGAGGTCGTTCGCGAACCCCATGGGCCTCTGGTGGACAGCAGCTGCCGATGGCAAGCTGATGATTCACGAGCCATGGCCCCTTCCGGCAGGCCGCGTGCCAGTCATCAACTTCCGCTGGATACCCATTCCTGGCGAGCGCTACATCGGCCAGAGCCCACTGTATGGCCTGACGTTCCAGAACAAGGTCTACGAAGAGATCACAGCGAAAGTCCTGGAGTGGTACCAGCGCGCCCAGCCGAAGCGCTTCCTCATCAGCGGTGGTGGTGTAGCCATCGGCGAGATGACCGACGAGCCCTATCAGGAAGTCATGGTCAACCAGGGTGGCGAACCGAAAGACCTGGAGATCGCCGACGCGCCTGCTGGCCTCTTCAAGATCATCCAGATGACTCTGAACGACATGGAGTTCACATCAGGTCGTGCGCTTCGTGAGCCGCCTGAGATGCCACCCGGCATCGCGACTCAGCGTGTCCGTACACCCGACCAGATGAATTCAGGCAAGGCTATCACCACGGCCTTCCTGAACTCCAAGGCTAGCTGGCAAGAGGTCGGCGAGACGCTCCTGTACTACGTCGGTACCTTCTACAACGAAGGCCGCGTCCTATCCATCCAAGGCCCCGACCGTGGCTTCCTGTGGCGTGAGTTCAGCGGCTCCGACCTGATGGGCGAGACTGGCTTGGCCGCGACACTGACCGTCGATGAGATCCCGCTCCTGCCCGAGTCGCGCCAGAATCTCCGTGACACCGTCATCGCACTTCTCCAGACGAACGCCGGGCAGATTCTCTTCGCAGGCCCGGATGGCAAGCTAGACATGGATCGCATCAACGCAGCCTTCAAGGCAACTGGCATCGACGTCGATCTCGATCTCGTTGATCCCGACGTCCTGGAGGCACGCAACGAGCAGGTGGCATTCAGGTATCTCAAGCCCGGCATGCAGCCTCCACAGGTTGCTGACTGGCAGAACCACAACACCCACTACAACGAGCACATCAAGGTTGTCAAGAGCCTGCGCTTCCAGGCATGGCCACCCGAGAACCAGCAAGCCTTCCTCCAGCACATCGCCGAGACCGAGCAGAAGCTCAACGCGATGGCTCAGGAAGAGGCCGCTGCGATGGTTCAGCAGGAGCAGGCGCTGCGTCGCGTTCGCGAGCAGGAGCAGCTCCGTGCAGACGTAATGGGTGACTGGGCCAAGGCTCTGATTCAGCTCGTGGCCGAGAGCACAGGCCGCGATGTCGAGCAGCTACAGAAGATGCTCCAGCAAGCAACCGGAGCGCCTGTG
>CAYPYM010000246.1:0-5455 GCA_964414435.1 uncultured Ignavibacteriales bacterium
CGATGCTGTCGACGCCACCCTGACCGCCCTGCTCTCGCCCAAGTCGGAGGGGATGGTGTTCAACCTCGGCACCGGGATCGAAACCCGGATCGCCGATCTCGTGCCGATCCTCGCCGGCCTGATGGGGAAAGATGTCGCGGCCGAGCATATCGACCGCCGCGATATCGACAACATCCGCCGCCGCGTGCTCAATATCGAGCGCATCCGCACCCGCCTTCGCTGGCAGCCGCAGGTCGGTCTGCAGGAGGGACTGCGCCGCACGGTTGAATGGTTCGAGGCGCAAAAGAAACGCTCCGACGGAAACTGAATTCCAACCGGAGCGTCGATAGTCTGCTATTCAGATCGTCGATCAGAAGTGATCGATATAGGTGATCCGCACCTCGCGCGAGAACGACTGTGATTCACGGCGATTCTCCAGCAGATCCTTCCCGATCAATTCCATTTCGAGATTCCCGGTGAAGAGCCACTTGATCGCCACGTTCAGGTATCCGCGCCCTTTCCCCGCGAACGTGGACGCGTGGCCGGACGGGTTGCTGCCGCGATCGTCGTTCAGAGCGGCGTCGTACTCGGCCGTGAAGGCGAGATTGTATTTGAAGACGGCGTCGAAACCGCCGAAGATATCGACATCCTTTTCGTTGTCGACATCGTACTCGAGCGAGTAGTTTACGCCGAAGTGCCATCCGGCCGTCCACTGGTAGAAGTAGAAGCTCCGGCTCGCCACCGCGTAGAAGCCGCGGGACTTGAAGGTGTACCGTTCGAATTCCCCGTTGTACGGCCCGGTTCCCTGCGACGAAAACCCGACCGACACGGCCGGAAAATACTCCATCTCATCGATCACGCGGAACTTCAACCCGAATTCGATCCCGGGGTTCCAGTCGGGACTCTTGTTCGAAATCACATTCACGCCGCCGAACGATATGCCGAGCATGAACCGGTTGGACAGCCCGATATTGACATAGCCGAGTGCGCCGCCGTCGGGCGAAAGGCGCACGACCCCGTCCCAGTAGGCGCGTGGCAGCGTCCCCGCCGTGGGGATGTCTACCAGCCAGCGCGGGGGGACATCGTACAGACTCGAGGAACCGCGCGGCTCTTCCTGGGCCGAACCGGAGCGGGGGACAAGCAGCAGCGCCGCCAGTGCGACACCAACCAGTATACCGAATCGTCTCATTGTAATCGCCTCAGTTGACGGACGGCCTCACGCCTTTCCGCCATTCACGATACCGGGGCGGCCACAATGCAGTCAACTAAAAGCTGGAAGGGGAATCAGTCGAGTCCCACCAGCCGTCGAAAATGCGCCGACAGCTCGCGACTGACCGGCCCGACCGGCAGCTCGTGGGTGGTGTGCTCATCGCGAATCCGTGACACCGGGATAACCAGCTTGGTCGAACTGGAGATGAAAATCTCGCCGGTCTCGAGCATCTTCGGCAGCGTGATATTCCTCTCCTCGATCGTATAGCCGAGCTTGCGCACCTCGCGGAAGACGATCCGCCGCGTGACCCCGTCGAGACACCCCGACGACAGCGGCGGCGTGTAGATTTTCCCCTGGCGGAGCCAGAAGATATTGGCCGAGGTCACCTCGGCCACCTGATTGCGGTTGTTGAGCAGAAGGGCGTCGTCGTACCGTCGGGCCTGCGCCCGCTTGAGCGCGACGGCGTGAATCGTATACGAGAGCGTTTTGATCCGCCGGAACTCGGAGCGTTCATCGAGACGGAATTTGGCCAGGTAGAGGCGATAGGGATCCTCGGGCATGACATGCGGCCCGGCGTTGAGAATAATCTGCGGCTTGCCCTGCTCGCCGAACCACTTCTTGGACAGGCCACAGGTAACCGTCAGGCGCAGTTTTTTGATCCGGGCCGGATGAGCCGCCAGTGTCCGGCGCATCCAGCGGCGCAACTCCTCGCGCGGGATCGGCATCTTCAGGTCGATCACTTTCGCGCCGCGGTAGAGCCGCCGAAGGTGCTCCTCCTCGAAAATCACCCGGTCATCGATTCCAAGGAACATCTCGAACAGCCCCTCGCCGTACATCACCGAGTTGTCGAAGACCGATATCTTCGCGTCGCGCGGATTGACCAGACGCCCGTTGATGCTTGTCACTATCTTCGCCAACCGATCGGCTCCTTCCTGACCCCGAGCGCCCGCAGCAGATTGCGGGCTTTCAGGCGCATTTCTTCGTATTCGGCTTCGGGCCGGCTGTCGGCGACTATCCCGCCGCCGGCGTGGACATGGAAACGGTTCCCCCGGTGAATCATGGTGCGGATCGCAATGTTGAAATCGGCCCGGTCGCCGTAAACATACCCGATGCAACCGGTGTAGACCGAGCGGGGGAGAGGCTCGAGTTCCCGGATGATCTCCACCGCCCGCCGCTTCGGCGCGCCCGTGATCGAACCGCCGGGTAGCAGCGCGCGGATGAGGTCCGCTTCGGTGCGGGGGGCGGCCATGGTCGCGCTGATATCGCCAACCAGGTGAATCACCGACGAATAGACCTCGGGGCGAAACAGGCTGTCGACCTTCACCGTACCTATCTCCGCAATCCGCCCGAGATCGTTCCGCGCCAGATCGACAATCATCAACAGCTCCGCGCGGTCTTTCTCCGACTCCAGGAGGCGCTCTGTGTTCGCCGCTTCGTCGGCATCACTTTCGCCGCGGGCGATCGTGCCTTTGATCGGCCCGGTCGTTACCTGCCGGCCGCCTTTCAGAAACATCCGCTCCGGCGACGACGACAAAAGGCGGTAGTCGCCGAAATTGAGATAGGCCGCGTACGGCGCCGGGTTCAACTGCCGAAGGCGGCTGTAGACCGCGAACGGGTCTTCCTCGGAGGCGACATCGAACCGCGTCGTGTAATTCGCCTGGTAGATGTCGCCCTCGTGGATGTGCTCTTTGATCGTCTCGACCGCCCGGCAATAGGCGCTGTGATCCTGACCGTCGACCAGATTGGCTCTGGGCGGTACGATCCCAACCGGCGGGGAATCCAGCCGGCCGGAGAGAAGGTCGGCAAAGTCATCCCGGGTGGGATCGCCGATCCCAATGCGCCCTGTCTCATGGTCAACCTGAAGAACCGAGTCGTAGAACAGGAACCGCATCCCCGGAACGACCGGCTCGAATGTCGCCGATTCCGGTGACACCCACGGCAGCGCCGCCTCGTAGGTGATGTACCCGGCCGAAAACCACCGCCGTTCGTCCCACAGCCGCTGAAGCATATCGAGGCCGTCGACACCGCGAAGCAGCCGGGGCGGTTCGCCACGGCGGCTGATGGTCGCCGCCGCACCATCGATTGCGATATCGATCGCCGGCCGACGGGCGACATACGAATACCCGCCCCGGTCGCCGAACCGGTACGATGAATCGAGCCAGACGGCGCCGGTTTCTCCGGCGACAGGGGCGAACAGCCGCTCCGTTCCCAGCGCGACTCCGATAGTGTGTTCGGCATAGACCATGATAAGCCCGAAAAGTACACCCGGCCGGCCCATTGTCAAGGGCGATATTTTTCGTCTTTCGCCCCTGCGAAAAAACACTATACTCACGTCATGGACGCCCTGCGCTTGCTGCTCATCTTTGGCCTGATCGTCCTCGCCCTGCGGCGGAAACTCTCGGTCGGCGTGACTCTGATCGGGGCCGGGCTGGTCACCGCCCTGCTCTACGGCGTTCATCCCGACACCCTCCTTCACGGTTACTGGAGTCTCATCAAGTCGGCGTCGTTTCTGTCGCTCACGTCGGTGATCATCCTGATTACGACCCTCGGCCAGCTCCTGGCCGAACTGCATGCGCTCGACCGCCTCACCGAGCAGGCGCGCGGTCTTCCCGGCGGCAGCCGCACGGCCGTGGCAATTCTCCCGCCGCTGGTCGGGCTCATGCCGATGCCGGGCGGTTCGCTGCTCTCGGCCCCGCTGGTCGGGACAGTGCTCAGCGATCCGAAATACGCGCCCGATTTCCGCACCGCCGCTAACTACTGGTTCCGCCACGTGGTCGAATTCTCGTGGCCGATTTATCCCGGGCTGATTCTCACCGAGGCGATTACCGGGTACCCGGTCGGGAGCGTCTCACTGCTGCAGCTCCCGCTCGCTCTGCTGATGCTCGCGTTCGGGCTAATCATCTTCACGCGTCGGATCACGAATGACTCGACTCGCTCAGGTAGCGTCGGTCGGGCGATGCTCGGCATCGTCGGTACGATCTGGCCGATCCCGCTGGCGATCGCCCTTTACGGCGCGCTGAAGCTGAATCTGGCGATCTCGGTGGCCATAGCAATCGTCGCGTTGATCCTCGTCACCCGACCGAATCGCCGACAGATTATGGTTGCGGTGAAGAAGGGCTTCTCCTACAAGCTGGTCCTGCTCATGTTCGGCGCCCTGTCGTTCCAGACGGTCCTGGAACTCTCCGGCGCGATCAAGGCGATTCCGGCGGTCACCGCCCAGTATCACCTTCCGCCCGAGCTCGTCATTTCCCTTGTCTGTTTCACGGCCGGAATCCTCACCGGGATGGTCGCCGCCTTTGTCGCCATGAGCTACCCGATCCTGGCCGCCTTCCTGTATCTGCCGGCGGTGTCGCCCGACCATATCTTCCTGGCCTATCTCGCGGGGTATATCGGGATGATGCTCTCGCCGACCCATCTCTGTTTGATTCTCACCAACGAGTACTTCAATTCCGATCTGTGGAGGGTCTACCGGCGGATTATCGGGCCGATGATTCTGATGGCGATTTTCGGTTTTCTGGTGTATCTTTCACCGTGGGCTAGCCTCTTCCGCCCCTGAGCGGCGGAGCCGCTCTCGTAAGTGATTGGATAGTAGATTCTTAATATTTGTGGTGACGGGCCTCGGTCGCGGGTTGAAGGAGAGGCTGTCCGCCGCGTTAAGTTCTTATAGAATGGCTGATTAGGCAATTTCGGGAAAAAAGATACAATGGAACTTTTGATTCGCCCGATGGTACTATAGGTGAAGCACATAGAATCGGGTTTGTTTATGACCAAGAACAAAGAGACCGAGAAGGACACAGATTACAGGTTGATGCGAGCCATTCAGGATGGCGACATGGTGGCGTTCTCCGAATTGGTCGATCGGTACAAAGACCGGCTGATGAACGTCATCGGGCGTATGCTGTCCTCCAATGAGGAAGCCGAGGACGTGGTACAGGAAACGTTTGTTCGCGTCTACCAGCATCGCCAGTCGTTCAATTTCCAGCACTGTTTTTCGACCTGGATCTATACAATCGGATTGAACCTCGCCCGCAACGAGTTGCGGAAGAGGAAACGGTTCAAACATTACGACATTACCGAGATGCAGGGGAACGAGGCCGAGTTTGCGGTCGAGATGAAGTTGCCCAGCCGCCTGCCGCAGTTTCTCGATCAGGCGATCCAACTGCACGGCCCACGACTTGCGCTCACATAGCGGCAGGTCATCCACGGTCTTGACCTCAGGCAAGCCGAAGGCGTCGACCATTGCCTGCACCTGCTCGGCATCGACCT
>CAYPYM010000247.1:0-2582 GCA_964414435.1 uncultured Ignavibacteriales bacterium
TGACGAACCGGCCGATATCGGCGGTCGGCGCCCACGCCGTGAAGGCATCCAGATCGATATGGGTCGCCTCCATCACGACATAGGCGCAGCCGGGCAGATACTCGCGGATTTCATCGAATGACTTGATATCCGACGAATAAAACAGCCGCTTCTCCCCCACCTCGATATCAAACGAAAAGCACTGCATCTTATTCGGCAGGCCGAGACGCCCGATCAGGTCGGCGTTGTGCTTGAGATGGCTGTTTTCGTGCGCGGTGAGCGTGAAGTCGCCGTCGTATCGGAAGCCGTCGTCGTAGCCCTCGATTACAAACTCAAAGGGGAATTTCTCCCGGATGAGATAGACGGCGTTGAGCCAGTTGCGAAACGGCTCGACAAACTCGCTCGGCAGATAGAAGTGGAACGGCTCGGTCCGGCCGGAGTGATAGGCAAGCTGCAAGAACAACGACAGCTCGGCGACATGATCGGAGTGGGTGTGGCTGATAAAGACGCGGTCGACCTCGGCCGGATGCAGGCCGCGCCGGAGGAACGACGAGGTCACGCCGCCGCCGCAGTCGATCAGGGTGTGGCGGCCGTCGACCGTGAGCAAGTAGCCGGAGGTCGCGCGGTCGGGCTGCGGGATTCCCGAACCGGAGCCGAGAACGGTGAACTTGGCGATGGACATGTTCTCTCCAGTCATCCTTTCGTCAATCATGCGGTCGTGATCGTCTCGCGCAGCTTCTCGATATGAGCCGGTAGCGTCAGGCAGTGGCGCTCGGCGAAATCGGGCGCGACAGTGAATTGCAAGTCAGCAGCCTCGAGAATCGTGTCGGCAATCGATTGCGGCGAGACCTCCGGGAAGATCCGTCCTTCGCTCTCGGTGATCAGATCGGCGGCGCCCACCCGCTTCGAAATCAACACCGGCGTCCCGCACAAAAGCGACTCGGTGATCACCAGCCCGAACGGTTCGTAGTACGCCGGCAGGATCGTGAAATCAGCCGCGGCGTACACCTCGTCGACATCGCGTACGTAGCCGAGATGCCGGGCATTGGAAATGCGCTCCGCCTCGGGAGCGGGGCTCCCGACCACGACCAGCTCGAATCGGTCCTGCGGCAGCAGCGCCATGGCGTCCAACAGAGGATACAACCCCTTCCGCCTGTGCCCGGTCGATACGAACACGAGGCAGAGCCTGTTCGGTACCATTCCGAAACGGGAGCGAAGTTCGGTGCGCTTCAGCGCTGATACCGGTTTGAAACGGTCGGTGTCGGTCGGCGGGTGGATCACGGTCACTTTCTTGTCGAGAATATCGTAGAGCCGGATGATCTCATCACGGAGCAGGCGCGAGTGCGCGACAATTCGCCGCGAGGTATCGTAGGCGCGCTGTTCGCGCCTTATCTCCCCTCTCGCCGCCGGTGTCCGGCGCTTTTTCATGTAGTGCAAAAATGCGCGGTGGGTCCCGCCGCAGACCGTCACGTCCTGTCCCCAGGTACGGGTGAGACTGATCGAAACATCGCAATCGAGCTGGTGCACAAGCCGCGCAACCCGCGCGGCGAACACGCGGGCGCGGAGCGGGCGGGGAATCCACGAGAGGTCGGTGAGGACTGTCCGGCAGCGATCGGCGAGCGGCGCCGCCGGGTCGAACCGACCGGTGAGCACCGTGACAGTGTCGCCGTAGTCGGTGAAGCCCTTGACCAGCGAGGCGAGATAGCGTTCCATCCCGCCCCGCTCGATAAATTGGTTGTGAATCAGTGCGATTTTCATCAGGCTCCCCCGTCGGCCGCGGTCCGGATCAGGTGTAGATGCCCTTCAGGCGTGTCACGGCATCTTCGATATCGTCACGGGTGACATCGAGATGCGTGACCATGCGAATTCGCTTCGGTCCGAACGGCACGCCCCACACACCGACCTCTTTCATCTTCGCGAGGGCCGCGACTGCACTGTCATCGGAGGTGACGTCGAAAAGGACGATATTGGTGTCGATGCGGGAGAGATCGACCGAGAACGACTTGAATTCGTTGAGTTGTTCGGCGAGATACGTCGCGTTGGCATGGTCCTCGGCCAGGCGCGGGATGTTGTTCTTGACCGCGTAGAGGCCGGCCGCGGCGATGATCCCCGCCTGCCGCATGCCCCCGCCGAAAAGCTTGCGCTCGCGCAGCGCCTTATCGATAAACGCGCGGGTGCTGACCAGCAGCGACCCGACCGGCGCCCCCAGCCCCTTGGAGAGACAGACCGAAACCGAATGGAACGGTGCGGTCAGTTCCTTAAGGGAAAGCCCGGTGGCGATGTGGGCGTTCCAGATCCGGGCGCCGTCGAGGTGGAAGATCAGGTCGAATTCGTCGCACACCTCGCGCACCTTGAGGATCTCGTCCTGCGGAAGGACCGTGCCGCCGTGGTGGTTGTGGGTGTTTTCGAGCGCGACCAGTTTGGTCAGCGGGGTGTGCACGTTCGGCGGACGGACCATCGAGCGGACCGTCTCGGCCGGCAGCATGCCGCGGTCGGTCGTGATCAGGTTGACCAGCAGGCCGCTGTGGACGGCCGGTCCGCCGCATTCGTAGTTGGCGATGTGGCATTCCGGGCTGCGTTCGAATTCGAAGATCGCCGGATGC
>CAYPYM010000247.1:2592-5425 GCA_964414435.1 uncultured Ignavibacteriales bacterium
TCGTACTCGTCCTCGCAGAGCAGCTCCCAGCCGGGGCGCGAATGGGCGCGGAGGGCGATCTGGTTGCTCATGGTGCCGGAGGGAACGTACAGGGCGGCTTCTTTGCCGAGAAGACCGGCGACATAGTCCTGAAGGGCCAGGACAGTCGGATCGTCGCCGAAAACGTCGTCGCCGACCTCGGCGTTCGCGATCGCCTCGCGCATGGCCGGAGTGGGACGGGTAACGGTGTCGGAGCGGAGATCGATTGTTTTCATGCGGGGGAATATAGCCGATCGGCCGGTTCGGCACAACCGGATGTGCGGGCGGCGCGACAAAAGAAAAAGCCGCCCGACGCAGGCGGCTTTTCTCAAGTATTCGTTATCCCAAAGGGCGGGCTTACCGGGCTATCTGTACATTGTGCGCGTGCGGGCGTCCGTTTTGGTGGGCAATGTCGAACAGAACTTGCTGTCCCTGCTGCAGCGTCTTGAAACCGTCCATGTTAATTGCGGTGTAGTGGACATAGATATCTTCCGCGGTGTCCTCACTGAAAATAATGCCCCAGCCTTTGAAATCGTTGAAATACTTGACTGTGCCCTTGGACATAGACCCTCCGCTAGAATGGGATTAGGGTGTTATGTGGACTCTGCGCGATCCATATTTATTATACGGCCGGGTGGAGTGAGGGGACAAGAAAAAAAGCGGCGCTCAGGTCACATTTCCGAGCAAAGCAGTCGACAATGTCATGATCGCCCCCGAAACAAGCGGCACCGAAATGTTGTCATCGACCCCAAGCGGGAGGGCCTCGATGACCGCGGCTGTCAGGGCGCCGATAAGTCCAATGGATACAGGTAGATCGAGATACCGTGCGACAAGCGCGACAACTACCGTGCCAAACAAACAGGCGGCGGAGCCTTCGAAAGATTTTCCGTTAAGAAACCGGTGCCGGCCGTAACGCCGGCCGATGACCGCCGCCAGCGAATCACCGACAATGATAAACGCAAGGGCGGCAATCGCTATCGGTTTGCTGAACAGCGCGATCGTGGCGCACGCCGAAATCAGGATATAAGTGGCCCCGGTGAAATCACCGGCCTGCTCATGTGCCCGGATCATGGGCGCAAAGACTTTGCCGAAAACATGCCGCCACAGCCCCCACTGACGGAGACGGGAGATATCGATCAGGATCATAAACAGGGTGATCGGCACCATGATGCTCAGGGCGCCGCCCTTCTCGAGCCCGAGGAGGTAGTAGCCGCCGGGGATGACCATCGCCCCCATATGGGTGGTCTTCCGCAGCAGCTCCTGCGCGAACGATATCTGGCCGTCCGAGCCGGTTGACGCAGTCGTTTCCGATGGCGCCGATACCGTCATTGTTCGCCCTTTTCCCGTTTCAGTTCGGCCGCATCGGCGGCGGGCAGCTCTTTCCCGCCGGCCGCCTCCTGGCGCCGCTGGAGCGCCGGCTTCAGGTCGAACGGCGGTATGCGGTTCGGGAAGCGGACGCCGTACATCGCATACAGTTTGTCGCGGAAACGGTCGCGCACTTCCTTCTCGTGCTGCTTCTTGAGAAGCGGGACGATCTCGGCCCGGGCCTGCCCCTCGTTCATCTTCCGCTTGCGTTCGAGCAGCTTGATGATGTGATACCCGTACTTCGTCTTGACCGGCAGGCTGACCCCGCCGATCGGAAGGATCTTGGCGGCGTCGAAGAATGCGGGAGAAACGTCCTTCGGACCGATCCAGCCGAGGTCGGCCAGTGATTCGCGGATGCTCTCCTCCCCGGGATAGTACTGCCGCGCCAGCTCCAGGAAGTCGACGCCCGAGAGGGCCTGATCGCGCAGGAAGAGGGCAAACGTGGAATCGTCGGAGATTATCTGCTGCACCCGGAGCGGTTTTTCGATATCGAACTGACCCATGTGCGTTTCGTAATACGCGTGGATTATGCTGTCGGAGGGCATCCAGTTGGTGGGACTGACCGTGAGCATCGCCACCACCTTGGAGTACTGGTGGCGCAGGCTGGCTTCCTTCTCCCGGGCCGCCTCGAGCGTATCGATACCATCGGCGCGGGCCGCCTGGACCAGGATGAGGTGCCGGGCGACATCGTGAATCATCTGGCGCCGGAGGTCGCCCGAGGTATTGTCCACGCCGTACTGCTTGCGGTAGCGCTCCTCGAGACCCCGCAAATCGTAGAAGTCGATCGTATCCCGGCCGTTGAGAACGCCGGCCCAGGTCTGGCGGTCGACACTGTAGATACTCGAATCGAGCAGCGGCTCGTTGTAGACGAGGTTGATCGCTTTGTCCAGAGAGTCGATCAGCGGCCGGGCGAGCTTGTCGGCCTCCTGCGACTGAAGATGAGTCAAAATCTGGGGGTACAGAACCGAGTCGAGCGGCGCGATGGAAGCGGTGTCGGAATCGGCGATGTAGATGATATGCCAGCCGTTTTCGGAAATGTACGGGCGCGAATAGGTGCCGGCCTTCATGCCGAACGCGATCGAATCGAAGGGAGCTTCGTAGACGCCCTTTTTCACCCAGCCGACAAAACCGCTGTCCTGCACCGACCGAGTATCGTGCGAGTATTTCGCGGCCGCTTCCTTGAACGGCATGCCGGCATCGATCAACGTCTCGACATGATCGATGTACTTCTTGACCTCGGCCGACTGATTCAGCGGCGAGATACCGCGATAGTAGGTCGAATCGGGACCGATCACGAGACCGGCCCAGGTGGCGAAAATGTGATACAGCAGGACCTGGGCGGGCCGCTGGTCCCCTACGTCCCCTCCCCGGAGCTGCTGAACGTCGTCAGCCTGGAGCGGGGGTTCCCCAAAAAGGACGTCTACCACAAGCCCTTCGGCCCGGTCTTTCC
>CAYPYM010000248.1:0-4535 GCA_964414435.1 uncultured Ignavibacteriales bacterium
ATATCTGGCCAGAGTAGTATAATTCTGGAAGTAGAACCATCCGGCAGTATCGGCGTGGAGAATAGAGCCGAGATCAACACCGGTCGTATAAACCCATTGTTCCGCTCCCCATTGGTCAAATTCGTGAACGGCCGTGCGGTCATTTATATAAACATCACCATCTTGATCGGCCCCGAGGCATCCGCTGACGCCGGGTATTCTCCAGCGTACAGAACCGGTTGCGCCATCAAGCAGGACCACCTCGTGTCCGGGCTGATTTGTTGATTTTGTCGAACTGAGCCAATGGTTCATCAGCACATTGCCGCTATAATCGGTGGTTGGTTCGTAAGGATGGCCCCAGTTCGTTTCGCCTGAGAGCGAAGTCGACCAGTGACCGAAGAGCGAGATATGACTCCAATAGGGCGGCGGCGACATATACTCGTGCCTGAAAATCAGGAGTTCACCATTGCGCCCGTTGAGAATCTTGCCGCCGTAGATAGCGTCGTCACTGGAGAACAACCATGTCGAGCCAACCGATCCGCCTGCGGTTGTATAGCGCCGAAGATCGGTTATACTTCGATAATAGCTTCCAATCCCGTTTGCTGAAGTGAAACAGCTGTCCCGGCAGTTCTGGCAGAGGCTGTCACAGCAGAACTCGGTAGTGTAAATCGCGATATTGACAAACCCCTCGTTGTCGGCGTTCAGGCCGAACAACCCGATCGGCTGTCGATCTTCCCCGACAATGCGATCCACAAGTACGGGAGCGCCCGACGGTCCATCGAGCCTGTAAATGACCGCATGGCTCATCACGCCGGACCCGCCATAACTCCCCCAGCCGTTGGGTAGCGAATCGACACAGAAACTATCCACGGGTGTTTCGGTGAAACCGATCCAGAGATTGCCCGCGATATCAACCGCGGCCCTGGGAGAGGCGCAGTAGGGAGCCAGCGCGCCGGTTAACGTCCGGGCCCAAGCCAGTGTGCCATTGGCATTGACTTTTATACCAACAGCCGACACGTCAAAACCGCCTTCAGTTTCATGGTGTCCCGATACAAAGAAATCTCCCGCCGGTGAACGGCCGAAGTAGTCGAGATACAAACCGGCATCAGGATAGCTGGCCTGCCACGCAATGGTAGAATCAGGCCTGATCTTCGTAACCCGAGCTCCGCTTAGACGATCACCCGCGTAAGACAGTACATAAACATTGCCGGTGTCATCGACGATTACAGGATGATCGATATAGGCATACCAGCCGAGCGTGGAGATATCATAGCTCCATGCCTTCGTCAATTGTGCCTGAGCGGAATTAGTAAAAGAAAGCCAGCCGCAAACTGCGGCCAGCAAAGCCCACGATAGACTAGTTTTCAAATTTTCTCCTGTCTCTAAGTAGCCCTACAATAATAAAATGGAGCAAATTGTACCTTCTGTCAAGGCGATTTAGCTAATGAGGCACCGCCGTCCAGCGGCGGTTCCACGCATCACCGCGATGCGAGGTATGGGCGGGATCAGAACGCCGAAGTAACACCCTGAATCAGGTTCATTTGATTGCTTTCCAACGGCTTCCCCTCACAATAGAATAGGCCATTTTAGGGCAATAACTGAACTCGATTAGAGGTTGGGGAGAGTGATATCGGGGCCGCCATAGACTAAATGGCCCGACTGTGTCGGGCTATTTCCTAGCCCACACCACAAGCCTCCGAATGGTCTGTACAAATAGATTCGATCTTGAATGGGAACTTGACTGCGAAAAAGATAAGACGATCGATGCCAACGACGCGTAAGCTGGTGAAAACGAAACCAGGGCAAGCGGCGGGGATATGGCTGCTCGATTCAGCTCCGTCGATTTGCCGGCCGGTAACGCAGTCCGACGAGTCCCGTAAACAGGTGCGGGCAAATCAACTGCTCGCAGATTCGCGCCCCAACTACGGAACCAAAAGTGTCCCAAGCAGCTGCGCCGAATGGCGGGCGATGTGGCTCCGGCATATGCACTTCCGGTTCGATGCACAATGAAAATCACTCTTGACGGAGCCGATGGGATTTCTTAGTTTTGGACCAGTTCACGCTGAAAATCGCAAGGAATAAGCTGTACGTGACCAGGATCAGGGTTCTCTTAATCGAAGACAACCGCCTCCTTCGTGAGGGAATCACGGCTATGCTCAATGAGCAGCCGGATATTCGGGCGGTATCCTCCACCGGCAATGGCGACGCCGTTGAGAAGGCCAAGAAACTCAAACCCCAGGTTGTACTGCTCGACTTAGGGTTGAGAAGCCAGAACAGCCTGCGGGTAGCGGAACTTATCAAGAAAGAATATCCCAGGACCGAGATCGTCGTGATGGACCTTCTTCCGGTACAGGCCGAGGTGGTTGAATTCGTCAAAGCGGGAGTTGCCGGTTTCATTCTCAAGGACGCCACGATCGACGATTTTCTCCATACGATTCGTTCGGTGGCCGAGGGAAAGAAAGTGCTCCCGCCGCCTCTGACCGAGTCCCTTTTCTCCCACATCGTGCAGTACGCCGTACAGAGCGGCAAGGCCGATCGTCTGATGAAGGCGGTCCGGCTGACCAAACGCGAACACGAAGTGGTCGATCTGATTGCGAGGGGCATGAGCAACAAGGAGATCGCCCGCGAATTGAATATCGCCCTCCACACGGTCAAGAGCCATGTCCACAACACGCTGGAAAAACTCGCCCTTCACACCCGGCTGGAGCTGGCCACCTTCGCCCTCACCGAAGGCATGGTCAGAAAATCCTCAAGCCGCAACTCTGAGTAATCGCACTATCCTCTAAGTCCTACGATCTAGTTCGCTTTTCAATCGTTTGGCCGATTGTCTGGCCAATCGAACCGACTATCTTCATAATAGATATCACTCAGAAGATCCGAACACGTTGTCCATTAGGGAGAACAGAAGGTACCAGATATGAGATTCTTTAAGACGGATTTTGCAACGATAGGTTCCCTATCCGTATTTCTTGCGATCGCCCTTACGGCCGTTACCGGATACGCGCAGGGACCACAGCGTCCGTTGCCGGCCGACCCGCAGATGGTCGTTATTCCTGTGCGCAGCGCACAGGAGATCGCCACCGATCTTGAAAACGCGAGGGTCACGCGAGAGCTCGCGATTCATCGCAAGGAACAGGCCGTCGAACGTCTCAGGCAGATTGCCGGTGCTATCGACAGCCGGGAATCCTCTATCGATGACATCAACAACCGCACGGATGACGCCAGAGACAATCAACGCAAGTCCGAGGAAACGTCGCTGAAGATCGAAAAGAAGGCCAATCAGCAGGCAATCGACCTCTTGAAGCGTCTCAAGAGTCTTCGAGAAGCTGAGGTGGATGCAGCAGAGGCCGAGGAAAATCACGCCGATATCGCGATTATGGTCCTCCAGCGCGAAGGCGACCTGCAACAGAAGCGATCCGAATATAACTGGCCGTCAATTGCCAGTACGGGCGATCTGAGCAGGAATACCGCCGGTCAGGTCCTCCGGGAGCTGGAAGTTGATCTTCTGGACTTGCAGAAGGATCTGGCGAACGCAACCCAGGAGGTCGCATCGAAACAGAAGAAGGTTGTCGAGCAGCGTGTGAAGCTGCACGAAGCCCAGACTAAACTCGGCCTGTAACGCAGGCGCCGTAACCACCACCGCGGAATCCGGGAAGAAACAAATGACGCCGCACGTCCAGCGGACGGCGCGCCTGTTTCCGAACCACCGGTCCGCGTGGTTTATTGGAGAGTGAAATGAAAATTCGCACACTATTGGCGGCGATTGCCCTATTTGCGATTGCCGCTTTTGTCGCGCTCAACTGGAGCGCAATCACAATGTCGACAACTCTCTCCCTGGGGGTTGCCACTATTCAGGCGCCTCTCGGGTTCCTGATGCTGGCATTGCTGGTCCTGTTCACGGCATTGTTCCTTGTCTTCGTTATCTACTCCAGGACGTCTGGATTCTTCAAGGAGCGGCGTCACGCGCATGAGATGCAAGCGACTCAAGAACTGGCCGACAATGCCGAAACCTCGCGCTTCACGGAGTTGCGGGAACTTCTGGCCCCGGAGTTCAAGAAGCAGACGGATCTTTACGCGGAAGGGACGGCGACCGTGATGGCACGGTTGAAACAGCTTGACGAACTCATTCGCTTCGCGATACAGGATCCACGCATAGTCAGCCTGTCCCCCGTCAAATCGCTCCAGTTCCCAAATCAGAAGAGGCAAAGATGAACGAGAAGCAAGCTTATGCAGAGGCATTGCAGAGACAGCTTGACGAATTCGCCATAGAGATTGACAGGCTGAAAGCAAGAGCCGACACAGCTGAAGAACCCTGGCACCAGCAACAGGTCAAAATATTGCAGGAAAAACACAAACTGGCCAGAGAGAAACTCGGTGAGCTCAAAGAATCCAGCGACGACGCCTGGGAAGATCTAAAAGAGGGTATTTCTTCTGCGTGGGATTCAGTCAGCGTAGCCTTGAAATCGGCTGCGAAGAGGTTTTGATATTTGAATGCAGGCGTGGTGAGAAAATCGTGGATTCCCGATATAGAGAGCGGATCGCAAAGTATCAATCCT
>CAYPYM010000248.1:4545-5423 GCA_964414435.1 uncultured Ignavibacteriales bacterium
CTCCGAGTAATTACACTATCCTCTAAGTCCTACGGTCTAGATCCTTTTTCAATCCTCCGGTCGATTGACTAACTTATTCCGCCCGATATATTTAGGTGTATCGGGTGAGTAAGGTGAAGGCAGCACCGGCCTGATCCTCGGATCCGACAACACACTTCCACCTACACTCACGGGAATCTGAAGAAAACACGCTGCCGCCGGTTCACTCCCAGCATCGAGGGCCGACCGGTGATGAAGGTGCGAAACGGCGCAGGGGATTATGGATTGAGTTGATGCATAAAGTACGAAAACGAAGGAGTCCAAGTGACGCATACCATCACAAAACGATCGGGTAAAGAGGAAGAGTTCCGCAGGGACAAAATCGAGAGATCGATGCGGGGCGCGGGCATCAGCGAGGCCACCGCCCGGGCGGTGGCGGCCGAGATCAAGCATCACGACGGCATAACGACATCGGAGGTGCGGAGCCGCGTAATCGGCGCAATCAAGAACAAAGAGCCGCAGGCCGCCAAGCAATTCGAGTCGCATCCGAGGAAAGCGCACAACCTTTAACATGCTGCAGCCATGGAGTTCAAGAAATGTGGTGATGATTACAGGGAGATCGGTCCGACGGCACCGGTTTGAGCAGGATGCTCTCCCGCACCTCGAGGCGCTCTGGAGAACCGCCCTGTGGCTTACCCTGCGCCAGAGCCGTGCGGAGAACCTGGTGGTGGAAACGATGGCCCAGGCCTACCGCTCGTGGCACGGCCCGGCGGAGACAATCAGCATAAAGGCACGGCTCTTCCGGATTCTGACCCGGGAGTACTTCGGCCCCGGCAAAGACATGCAACTCACAAGTCGGCCCCGGTCGGAGCAGCGATCGGCTGCGGCTACTCACAACA
>CAYPYM010000249.1:0-4119 GCA_964414435.1 uncultured Ignavibacteriales bacterium
GGCCCCGTTTATCCCATTTCCTTCTTGATTTTCCCTGCAATATCTTCGAAATTTAGCCTTTAAATCCGACTTGTGCTCCGCCGGCCCGTCTTGACGTCATCGCATTACATTATGCCGGCAGGAGCCATGTCGCAAAGACTCGATCCGGAGGGAGAGTCAACATGAAGCACACCCGCCTTTTGCTCCCGGTATTGCTCGTCGTGGCGGCGGTCTCGATCCGCGCCGGCGACGCCACCACCCCCACACTGGGAATCCACCACAAAACACCGACACGGCGCGCCTTCACTCACGCCACGATTGTCGTGTCGCCGGACCGGACGCTGACTGACGCCACTATGCTGGTCGAAGACGGCGTCATCCGGCAGGTCGGATCCGGTGTGAAGATCCCGGCCGGTACGGTCGAAATCGATCTCAGCGGAAAGACTGTCTACGCCGCGTTCATCGATCCCTTCTCCGACTACGGCCTGCCCGAACCTGAGCGGGGCGGACGTCGCTTCGGACGCGCGCCCAAGTACGAAGCGAGCCGGGTCGGCGGCAGTGCCTGGAACGAGGCCATCCACGCCGAGCAGAACTGGGCCGACAGCTTCCGTCCCGACAGCGTCAAGGCTGATCCCCTGCTCCACCAAGGCTTCGGCGCCGTGCAGACGGCCCGCCTCGACGGCATCTTCCGCGGCCGCTCAGCCGTGGTGCTGCTGAACGACGGCCTCCCCAACGACCAGATCGTCCGTCCCCTGAGCTTGCCGTTTCTCTCGTTCAGTAAGGGCTCCTCGACACAGGACTACCCCTCATCGCTCATGGGCTCCATCGCGATCCTGCGACAGATGTTTCTCGACGTCGACTGGTACCGACGCGCCCGCGCTGCCTGGCAGGCCAACCCGGCCCAGCCTATGCCGGAGTTTAATGCCGCCATCGAGGCTCTCGAAGGTGCCGGCAAGACACCGATGCTGTTTGACTCCGATTCGGAACTCGACCTCCTCCGGGCACACAAGATCGCGGCCGAGTTCGGGCTAACGTTCGTCTACGTCGGCTCGAACCGTGAGTACGACCGTATCGACCAGGTCGAGCCATTCCACCCGACCCTCGTGCTGCCGGTCAATTTCCCCGATCCGCCCGAGGTCAAGACGATCGAGGACGAACTTGACGTTAGCCTCGCGAAGCTGCGGCAGTGGGAACGGGCGCCGTATAATCCGGGCGTGGTGGCCGCTCATCACCTGACCTTCGCTTTCACCGCGCGCGGCCTCAAGAACACCGACGATTTTCTGAAAAATGTCCGACTCGCCGTCAAGCGCGGCCTGCCCGCCGCCACCGCCCTTCGGGCGCTGACCACGGTGCCGGCCGAAATCTGCGGCGTGAGTAAGGAGCTGGGGACGCTCGAGATCGGCAAGCTGGCCAGTTTCGTGATTACCGACGGTTCCCTCTTTGACGACACGACACAAGTGATGGAGGTCTGGATCGCCGGCCATCGCCACAATTTTGCCCCCCTGAATCCGGTCGATTTTCGGGGTACGTACGAGTTGGCCGGACTGCCCGGGGTCGCCACCCTCAAGTTGTCCGGTAAGCTATCTAAACCGTCCGGACGCCTCATGACCGCCTCCGACACCGTTTCGCTCTCAGAGGCCGCCGTAGACGACGAGAAGCTGGTTTTTGCGGCCACCCTCAAGCAGATCGAACCGGCCGGCGTCTTCCGCTTCACTGCCCGCCTCATGGGAGATACGCTGCGGGGACAGGCCGGCCTGCCCGACGGCAGCCGGATCGAGTGGACCGGGACGCTGGTGTCAGCGTATGCCCCCGAGGCCGACACGACCGCCCCGAAACAGAGCCCGCCGGACACGCTGCTGTCCGCCGTTACCCGGCCCAATAGGGCCTTCGGCACAACCGGGATTCCGCCGATTCAGAACGTGCTGTTCCGGCACGCCACGGTCTGGACGAGCGCTGCCGACGGCGTCCTTGAGGATGCCGACGTGCTCATCCGCGACGGCAAGATCGCGGCGGTCGGACAGGGCCTTGCCGCCCCGGACGGCTTCACTGTCATCGATGCCACCGGCAAGCACATCACCCCCGGTATCATCGACGAGCACTCGCACATCGCTATCGACGGCGATGTCAATGAGGGCACCCATGCCGTCACGCCCGAGGTTCGCATTCCCGACGTCGTCAACCCCGATGACCTCAGCATCTACCGCCAGCTCGCCGGCGGCGTGACCGCCGCCCGAATCCTCCACGGCTCAGCCAACCCGATCGGGGGCGAGGTGTGCGTGATCAAACACCGCTGGGGGTGCGCCTCGCCTGACGATATGATCCTCAAGACAGCCCCCCGGGCGGTCAAATTCGCCCTCGGTGAGAACGTCAAGCAGAGCAACTGGGGGCCGCAATTCACCACCCGCTATCCTCAGACCCGGCTCGGAGTGGAGTCGATCATCCGCGACGCCTTCCTGGCCGCCCGGGACTATCAGGCCGAGTGGGCCGCCTACGACAAACTCAGCGGCAAGCAGCAGCAGACAACCGTGCCGCCGCGGAAGGATCTGCAACTCGAAGCGTTGTCCGACATCCTGAATTCGAAGCTGCACATCACCAGCCACGGCTACGTGGCCAATGAAATGCTCATGCTGATTCGGCTCGCCGACGAGTTCGGGATCAAGATACAGAGCTTCGCCCACGGCCTCGAGGCCTACAAGATCGCCGATGAAGTCGCTGCCCATGGCGCCGGAATCGGCTCATTCTCCGACTGGTGGGCATACAAGTTCGAAGTCTACGACGCGATCCCCCAGAGTCCCGGCCTGATGACCGAGCGCGGCGTCACCGTGGCCGTTAACTCCGACAACGCCGATCTCGCCCGCCGGCTTAATCAGGAGGCCGCCAAGTCGGTTCTCTACACCGGCATGGAACCTCAAGAAGCACTTAAGATGGTTACTATTAACCCCGCTAAAATACTTGGGATAGATGACCGCACCGGCAGCCTTGAAACCGGCAAGGACGCCGACCTCGTAGTCTGGTCCGGACCACCCCTGTCGATCTACTCGCGGGCCGAACAGACCTGGGTCGACGGCCGCGAGTACTTCAGCCTGGAGGCTGACTCCCTCATGCGGCAATCGATCGAGGCCGAAAAGCAGGCGCTCATCCAGAAGGCCCTCTCGGCCGGCTCGGATGATGGTCCGCCTCGAGGCGGCGGTCGCGGACGCGGACGATGGCGGCCCGGCACTGACAATACCGCCCGGCTCAACAATGACCTGACAGCAGAAGGAGGCCGCCGATGAAGCTGCATAGACTCATTCTCGCTTCGAGCCTCATCGCCCTGCTCGCCCTGGTGCTGGCGGGTGTCCCGGCTGCGGCTAACAACATCCCGCCCGGAGCCCCTCAGGATCATCCGATTTTGCTGAAGGGCGGCGACCTCTATACGGTCAGCCACGGCGTTCTCAAGGGCACCGACCTGCTCTTCACCGACGGCCGGATCACCGCGATCGGCACCGACCTGACGCTCCCTCCCGGCACCGAGGTTATCGATGTCTCCGGCCAGCGCGTCTACCCCGGCCTGATCAATCCCGCGACCACCCTGGGGCTGACCGAAATCGGCGAAGTCAGGGCGACCAACGACGTCTCCGAGATCGGCCTCGACAACGGCGAAATCCAGGCCTGCGCCGCCTACAACTGGGACTCGGAAATCATCCCGACCGTCCGCCTCAACGGCATCACCACCGCACTGATCGTCCCCGGCGGGCGCCTTATCATGGGCCGCTCCTGCCTCGTAAACCTGGACGGCTGGACGGTGGAGGACGCGCTGGAGAAGTCCGATATCGGCCTGCACCTCAAGTGGCCGCGAGTCCGGATCATCGATGCCTGGTGGATGGACGAACCGGCCGAGGTGCAAAAGAAGAATCAGGCCGAGGAGCGGGCCCGCCTGCGGAGCCTGTTCGATGAGGCCCGCGCCTACTGGCTCGACCTGCAGGCCCATCCCGAACGCCCGGTCGATGTCCGCTGGGACGGTTTCCGCAAGCTCTTCGAGGGCTCCATGCCGCTCTATGTGCACGCCGACGACTACCGCCAGATCGAGCAGGCGGTGGCGTTTGCCCGCGAGTACAAGCTCCGGATGGTGCTGGTCGGGGGCCGCGATTCCTGGCAGGC
>CAYPYM010000249.1:4129-5395 GCA_964414435.1 uncultured Ignavibacteriales bacterium
TCCTGAGGGAAAATAGCGTCCCGGTAATTCTGGGTCCGACCCAGCGCATGCCGGGTCACGAAGACGACCCGTATGACCTCGCTTACGCGACCCCGGAACTGCTCAACAAAGCCGGAGTGAGCTTCTGCTTCTCGTCCGGGGGCGCCTCCTGGAGCGCCCGAAACCTGCCCTTCCAGGCCGGTCAGGCGGTCGCGTTCGGCCTCCCGGCCGATCTCGCCCTGCGCGGGCTGACCCTCTCGACGGCCGAAATCCTGGGCGTGGACAGCCTCCTCGGATCGCTCGACCCGGGTAAAAAAGCGACCCTGGTGGTCTCCGATGGCGACATCATGGACCCCCTCAGCCAGCGCGTCACGCTCGAATTTATCGGCGGTCGCAAGGTCGATTTGCGCAGCAAGCAGACCGAGCTATACGACAAGTATCGGTACCGCCCGCTGCCCGAGCACTAGCCTCGGCCCGATCGAAAAACCGCGTTCGATCCAGCCCGGCAGCCCCCCGACGGGGGTTGTCGGGCGCCTCTTTTGTCGTGTCATATTTGCCACAGGCGGGAGTTGATCGGGACCGCTGTGGAGAGCGCCCGCGTGAGCCCGGCATGGACTCGGTCAATCTGTTTTCGGGACGCCGGGAACGCGCGTGATTGTGATTCGATTCACAATCTTGTGTCTTCGACTGCGGTCTCGCGACGCCTCCCGACGGATGTTCAGAAGCCTGCCAGGAGGGGCCTCAGGACGACGAACCCGGGACCTCCGGAAGGCCCGAGCGTGGACTCCCTAGATCCACCCACCGTGATCTTCGTTCGCTAAAACTTGTGAATTCATTCACTAACTTTGCTCTTTCGATCCTCTTCGGCATGCTCTGGCGCGCCGTCCTCCAGGCTGCCTCGGACCCAGCCCAGTCGGCTCGGGGCGGTGCCGCGCTTGTGAATATTTTCTCATTCCTTGGTATTCTTGTCTGGCGGAATCGCCTCCGTGCCTGGCTCCGTCCGCACCGGCGAGGCCCTCACCGCTACGCCCGCGCGACCCTCTCATCGACCCCGTCTGCGGCCTCAACCGTTCCCCCGCCGGGCCGGCTTTAGATCGCCCGCTCGGCCGGCGTTCAGGACGCCGAGCCTCGTGGGGCCGGGAGATTGTCTCCTGCCCCCGGCCTCCGCTTATTCGATCAAAATCGAGCCTGCGCTACCCTGCTCCAGCCAGGCGCCGAGAGGCATGATTTTGCTACTACGCGTCATCGGATTTGTGTGAGGGGGTTAAAAAGTTCTTGACAAGTGGT
>CAYPYM010000250.1:0-5376 GCA_964414435.1 uncultured Ignavibacteriales bacterium
CTGTCCTTCGCGGATCAGGTCCACGAGTTGCTCGGCGCGCGAGCGCTCGTTGAGGTCGTGATAACTGATCAGCCGCTTGTTGAAACCGAGCGCTTTGAGGAGCCGCCCGCTGTGACGGGTGTCTTCGCAGGCGACAATGTCGACCTCTTCCAGAACCTCCATCGCCCGGCGGCTCAGATCAGCCATATTGCCGATCGGGGTCGGGACCAGGTAGAGGGTGCCGGTGGACTCGGACATACGCTGCCTATTGGCCGAGCTGGATATTTTCGGGGACGCCGGCGCGGCCGAGTGGTGCGATATCGGGGAGTTTGCGTTTGAAGGCGTTCCGGTTGAGCATCGAAACGACGGTCGAAATCTCGGTCCGCGGGAAACCCTCGCGCTCGAGCACGTCCATCGAGTGTTCGTCGTCGTCGACTATCCGCCGCAGGAGGGCATCGATCTGGGCATACGTCACCCCGATCTCACTCTCATCGGTCTGGCCGACCCACAGATCGGCGCTCGGCGGTTTGTCGATGATCTCCTGCGGGACACCGAGCTTCGCGGCGATCTGCCGCACTTCGGATTTGTACAGCTCGCCGATCGGGTTGAGCGAACAGGCCGAGTCGCCGTACCAGGTCGTGTAGCCGAGACAGATCTCGGTGCGATTGCCGGTGCCGAGCACGAGGCGGCCGGTTTCGTGCGCGATGTCGAACAGGATCGACATCCGTTCGCGCGCCATTTTGTTGCCCGCCCGCACGCGGTTGCTGTCGTCGATTTTGGAATAGTAAGCGTCGATCATAGGAGAGATTTCGATCCGCCGATGGTCGATGCCGAGCTTCTCGACGAGCGTGCCGGCGTCGGTGTGGGAGTGTTCGGACGATGTCCGGTAGGGCATGAGGATACCCAGTACTTTGTCTTTGCCGACCGCTTCGACCGCGAGGGAACACGAGACGGCCGAGTCGATACCGCCCGAGAGGCCGATCACGTAGCCGCCCTGTCCCGACTGGAGCAGTTTGCCGGTGAGGAACCGTTTGATTGTTGTTATTGCTTTGTCGATATCGAGTTGCATGAGCTTCAGCCTTTTCCGGTGACTCGGAATTTAACCATAAATATGTGATTGCGCTTGTGCATTCAAGCAAAATATTGTACACATTGGGAGTCGCGGAAAAGCGTTCTCATCGCCTCCGAACAGGGCCAACTCCCGACAGTGTATGGTATAGAAGAACACGGCGGGTCGCTTTGTTCCGGAAAATACGATGGCCGCCCGCGACCCGGTAACGACAACGATTCTCTGCAAAGGATGGATGGATATGAGCGTGAACAAAGCGATTCTGATCGGAAATCTCGGCCGCGACCCGGAGCTGAAATACACCCCCTCGGGCAAGGCGGTCACCACCTTCACCCTGGCCACCACCGACCGCTGGACCAGCCAGGACGGCCAGAAGCAGGAGCAGACAGTCTGGCACAATATCGTCGCCTGGGGCCGTCAGGCCGAGGTCATCAACGAGTACCTCGCGAAGGGACGGCAGGTGTATATCGAGGGCAGGATCGTCAACCGGTCCTACGACGACAAGGAAGGTAACAAGAAGTATATTTCCGAGGTTGTCGTGCAGAACTTCCAGTTCCTCGGCGCTCGTCGCGAAACTCCGGAGCCGAGTGGTGGAGTCCCCGGCGAAGGGACGCCGCCCGACGACGAAGATCTGCCGTTCTGATCGATTCTCGCACAGAACTTTCGAAAGGCCCTGTAACCGATTGCGGAACAGGGCCTTTTGCTGTTCATTGTGCCGCTTGCATCTGCTCTGAGATTGGCCTAATCCGGGCCCTGTTTCATTCCGAAACTATACAGGCATAGTGGAAGTGAATCCTTTTCCCTGTCTCAGGAGGACCGGATATGGCCTTCAGACTCGACAGTTTTGCGGCGACCTTGAACAGCGAAGAGATGGTCATGAAGCGGGCCGCCTTTTTGGCCGGCACGGCGATCGTTATCTCCGCCGCGACCATCCTCTTTTTCAACATGCTGTATGAGCTCAGGCTGGACCTGATGTCGGATGGTGTCCAGCTCATGGCAGTCACGATGTTCCCCTACTTGGTCTCGGCCGTTATCGCGGCTATCACCGCGATTGCCGTGATCAGTATGGTCCCGTCGGCCCGTCTGTCACAGCCGACCGAGACGATCCGGGAGCGCCTTCAGGCGATGGCCACGGGCGACCTGGCGTCGCGCGTGAACGCCAAGCCGAAGTCGGCGATCATGCAGGCGATGATTGCCGATCTGAATCTGGCGACCGGGACGATCAGTCACGATATCGCTTCGTGGAAGATGATCAACCGCCAGCAATGGGAACTGCTGGAAACGCTTCGCGAAATCACCGTGGTGAGCCGCCAGAAGGAGATGGTCCGGGTGATTGAGCAGATGGAACGAAACTGGGAGAAGATAGCCGAGATCGAAGCCCGGCTGACGACCTGACGCGGATTACTCTTTGTCGGCTTTGTCCTCGAGCCGCCTGACCCGTTTCAGCAGTTCGGGCAGGCGGACGAGGGCGGCCTCGATCCGCGCGGTCTGCATGATTTCACGGGCGGGATAACCGAAATACGTTTTCCCTGCCTCGATCGAATGAGATACCCCCGATTGCGCCCCGACCCTGACCCCGTCGCCGATTTCAATATGCCCCACCAGCCCGACCTGTCCGGCCAGGATCACGCCGTTGCCGATCTTGGTCGAACCGGAAATCCCCACCTGTGAGACGATAATCGAGTGCTGCCCGATCTCGACATTGTGGGCGATCTGCACCAGATTGTCGATCTTGGTGCCGCGCCCGATCCGGGTCGGGCCAAGCGCCCCGCGATCGATCGAACAATTGGAGCCGATCTCGACGTCGTCGTCGATCTCCACCCAACCGATCTGTTTGATCTTCTTGAGACCGGTCGGTGATTCGGCGTACCCGAATCCATCCGAGCCGACCACGGTCGAGGAGTGAATCGTCACGTTGTTGCCGAGCACGATGCCGTCGAGCAATCGCACGCCGGGGTAGAGAAGGCAGTTGTCGCCGATCGAGACGTTGCGGCCAAGGTAGACCGACGAGACCAGCTGGCAGTTCCGTCCGACCACGGCGCCCTCCCGGATATGGCAGAGTGGCCCGATGCCGCTGCCGCTGCCGATCCGGGCCTGCGGCGAGATGACCGCGGAGGGATCGATTCCGGGCTGGACGAGGATCTGTTCGGGGTAGAGGATATCGATAATGTGGGCGAACGCGAGGTAGGGGGTATCGTGCCGGAGCACCGGGATGTGCGGGCATTCGATGCCCGCTTCCAGCACCAGCGCCGAGGCGCCGGTACCGGTTACATATCGCTTGTAGCGCGGGTTGGCGACAAAACTGATCTCGCCGGCTTCGGCCGTTTCGATCGGCGCGGCGCCGGTGATCGTCACCGAGCCGTCGCCCTCGACCGTCCCGCCGACCTTCGCCGCCAGTTCCGCGAGCGTGATCGCCGGGTCGCTACTGCTCAAGTTCGTCGAGTTTCTCCAGCACTTTGTCGGTTACGTCGTACGTGTCTTTGATGTAGCCGATTCCCTGCAGGGTGAAAATGACGTCGTAGTTGTTCTCGGTTGCGACCAGCTCCATCGCCTTGCGGATATTGTCCAGCAGCGGCTGGATCAGTTCCTTCTCCTTCCGTTCGGCGGTGCCGTTCGGACCGTAGATCTGCTTCGTGAAAGCGTCGAGGGCTTCCTGCTTGGTGCGGATCGCCGCTTCGCGCTCTTTTTTCTTTTCGTCGGAGAGGATCAGCTTCTGCTTGTTGTACTCGTCGGTCATTTCCTGAAGTTCGTTCTGCTTGTTGGTGGCTTCGTCCTCCCAGGCTTTCCGCTCGGTCTCCCACTGGTCCTGCGCTTTGTTCCACGCCGCATACTCGTTGTAGATTCGATCGTCGCGGACGAAACCGATCTTCAGCCCCTGGGCGGCGACGTTGCCGACAAATCCCATCGAGGCAACCAACGCTGCCACCGACGCCAATACCAAGGTTCTGATGTTACGCATAACGCTCCTTTATCTCTGTTCCGTTCTTCGTTACCTGAATGTTGTCCCCACCTGGAAATGGGGTTTCCATGCCTGCGACTGTCCCCTAACATGGTCTAACGGATAGCCAAAGTCAAATCCGATTGTGCCGATGGCGGGGACAACTATCCGGAATCCGAACCCCACACTTTTATACAGCCCGGTGAGCGGTTTGATGTCATCGCGATAGAGCCACGAATTACCCGCGTCGAAGAAAAGCAGGGTATAGAACTGGCGCTCCGCGATCGGAATCTGGAGTTCGACATTGCTGACAAGCATATAGCGGCCGCGAACCCGGGTGGTGTAGCTGGTGAACACCGTGTCATCCGGCTGGTCGACCCCGATCACGGCGTGCCGGTCGTTGTAATAGAACGTCGTATCCGATTGGCTCACAACCGAGTCCGGCGTCAGGGTGCCGTCGTCGTAGCCGCGCACGATACCGTCGTAAGCGGTGCCGCCGGGGGTGAACCGATCCGATACGAGAATCCGGTTGTCGCCGGCCGGGCTGGTCACCACGCCGTACTGCACCTTCGCCGCAATCGCCCAGTTGGCGAACAGCGGGATAAACTTGGCGATCGACAGCTCGTGCTTGTTGTATTCCCAGAACCCGCCCAGGAGGCCGCCGGTCAGGTCGAGAGAATAGCTGACAATCGAGCCCTTGGTGGCGAATTCGGGCAGGTTGCGCGAGTCGCGGGTCAGCGTAAACGATAACCGGGATCCGGTCAGGTTCCGCTCGTTATAATCGAGGATCGACCCGGGGTAGGGGCCGTACGTATCGCTCCGCATGAGCGAGTCGGTCGCGGTGGTCGTATACGGATCGTTATAATAGTAGGCCGACTTGTACGAACTGCTCGACCGGAAATTGCTGCTGAAATCGTAGAACCGGGTGCTCTCCAGCGAATAGGAGCCGTAGACCCGGAAGTAATTGTCGGGCCAGCGAAGCCGACGACCCAGCCGGATCGATCCGCCCGTCCGCCCTTCGGTGTAGTCATCGTACCAGCGACGGTTGAGGGCAAACCCGTTCACCCCGACCAGGGTCGGACGGCCGAACGCCCACGGGTCGGTAAAGCCGACCGAGAACGAATTTCGGTTGCTTCCGAATTCGAAATTGAATGAGAGGTTCTGACCCAGCCCGCGGAAATTGGGGATACCCATGCCGAATGTCCCGACCAGCTTGTCCTGGCTGTTGTAGCCGGCGCCGGCCGATACCTGCCCGGTTTGCTTTTCTTTCACTTTGAGGAGCAGGTTGACGTCGCCCGACGGCAGATCGACCGGAGTCGGTTCGACATTGTCGAAGAAGTTCAGCGCCATGACATCGCGGATCGACCGGATCAGCAATTCCCGGTTGAAT
>CAYPYM010000251.1:0-5329 GCA_964414435.1 uncultured Ignavibacteriales bacterium
GCCAGCGAAACCACCTATCAGCGAATCCCAACCGGCAGAGCTATCAAATGGAGCGACCACGCCTACCATTTGCTGGCCGGATTGGGTGTTAATGGTCCGCTTCAGGTGGGATTCGGCGCCGGCTTCACTTATTTCCGGGAGAGCGTGGGTGACACGGCCGCTTCCTCCGACTACACCGCCGATGGGTGGTGTGTCGACTACGGCCTTGTCGCCAGAGCACCGATCGCACTTCACCGTTCGCCCGAGAGTTCTCAGGCGACCGTCACCCTGACACCGTCCGCCGGCATCGCCCTGACCAACCTCGGACCGAGCCTCGACTTCATCGCGAACGATTATCCCCTGCCGCGGCTGTTCCGCGCCGGATGTGGTGGCGAACTGGCGATCACCACCCAGCGCGGCTTCGACGGATGGCGGATACTAAGTGCAGCCACGGCAATCGAATACGAGAAGCAACGTGATCGGGACGGCTTCGCCAAGGTCGGCGCGGAACTGGGCCTCGGGGAAGCACTGTATTTTCGCATCGGACATCAGAATAATGACCACGGTGCGGACACCTGGGGGTTCGCGCTCGGCAGCTCCGGCCTCGCGCGGGCGGCGGTCTGGGCGTTCGGCTCACCCGAACAGACATCGAGGCTGCTTGACTTCCTGATCTCAAGACTGTCGATAGAGTACGCGCAGTCGTATGTGGAGCCGGGTGATTATCCCGACGACGTCTACCACGGCTTCACCCTGACCTACCGCTACGGCCGCCTCTGAGCCGCCTCAGGGGGCCTCGCAGGGGTATTTCCCTCGATTTACGGGCCGCAAACGGCTACCGGATTGGCCCGCTATTCTCTTGACAAAAACGCCAAAAAACCCTTTCATTTTGGGTTTGTGACAAGGAACGTAGAACGATTTCAAAGGAGCTGATTTGCCAGCCGAAAACGAGGCCACGGTGACGTACCCCGATCTCTTCGAAAAGTGTTTCAACTACACCGACCCCCAAAAAGTCCAGGCGATGGGAATTTATCCCTATTTCCACCCGGTCCAGTCCGCCCCGGGCGATGAGGTTCTGGTCGACGGCAAGCCGTGTATCATGGTCGGGTCGAATAACTACCTCGGACTCGTCAATCACCCCAAGGTCAAGGAAGCCGCCGCCGAAGCGGCCCGCAAATACGGCTCCGGCTGCACCGGATCGCGCTTTCTCAACGGCACCCTCGACCTGCATCTCGAGCTGGAGGCCCGTCTGGCCAAGCTGATGCAGCGTCCGGCCGCGCTCGTCTTCTCCACCGGTTTCCAGACCAATCTCGGCGTGGTGTCGACCCTGATCGGCAAAAACGACGCCGTCATCATCGATCGCCAGGATCACGCCTGCATCGTCGATGGCGCCCGGCTGTCGTATGGCAAGGTCTACAAGTTCGCTCATAACGACATGGACGATTTCGAGCGGGTCGCCGCCAATGTCCGCGCGATCAACGGCAAAGGCGGCATCATGGTGGTGGTCGACGGCGTCTTTTCGATGGAAGGCGACATTGTCGATCTGCCGCGCCTGGTTGACGTTGCCGAGCGCTATGGCATTCGGGTCATGGTCGATGACGCTCACGCGATCGGCGTGCTCGGGAAAACCGGCGCCGGCACCGCCGAGCATTTCGGCCTGATCGACAAGGTCGGCATCACCACCGGCACGTTCTCCAAGTCATTCGCCTCGCTGGGCGGCTTCATGGCCGCCGACTGGGAAGTCATCAACTACATCAAGCACCGCGCCCGCTCGCTCATATTCGCCGCCTCGATTCCGCCGGCCAACGCCGCCGCGGTTCTGGCCGCGCTCGATATCATGGAAGCCGAGCCGGAGCGGCGCGAGCACCTCTGGAAAAACGCCCACCGGATGCAGCGCGAGTTCCGCGAACTCGGTTTCAATATCGGCCACTCCGCCACCCCGATCGTCCCGATCGTGGTCGGTGAGGACCTCGACGCATTCGCGTTCTGGAAAGCGCTCTACGACAACGGGGTGTTCACGAACCCGGTCATCTCGCCGGCGGTGCCGCCGGGACAGGCCATGATCCGCACCTCTTACACCGCCACCCACACCGATGAACAGCTCGACCGCGTGGTCGAAGTCATCGCGCGGGTCGGCCGCGAAAAGGGATTGATTTCATAACACTATGGCAAATATTTCGGTCGTCGAAGTAGAATCTTCCGCCCAACTGCGGGAGTTCATCAAGTATCCGAACCGCCTCTACAAAGGCGACCCGAACTATGTCACGCCCCTGATTTCCGAACGGTTCGAGTTTTTCGACTTCAAGAAAAACCCGTTCTACCACACCGCCAAGGTCAAGCTGTTCCTGGCCATGGACGGCGACGACGTGGTCGGGCGGATCGCCACCTGCATCAACTACGCCCACAACGAAACCCACGGCGAGCAGACCGGCTTCTTCGGCTTTTTCGACTGTCCCGACAACTACGAGATCGCCTCGATGCTGCTCAAGGTCGCGATGATCACCCTCAAGAAAGAGGGCATGGAGAAGATGCGCGGCCCGATGAACTTCTCGACCAACCACGAGATCGGCTTCCTGGTCGAGGGCTTCGACTCGCCGCCCACGGTCATGATGACCTACAACCAGCCGTATCTCCCCGCCCTCGCCGGCAAATTCGGCCTCAAGAAGGCGATGGATGTCGTGGCGTACAAGTTGACCAAAGAGACGCCGATCTCGGACCGGATCAACGCCATGGTCGAGAAGCTCAGGGAACGCTCCAAAATCACCATGCGGCCGATCAACCTGAACGATTTCGAGGCCGAGGTCAAGCGGATCAACCAGATCTACAATCAGGCCTGGGAGGACAACTGGGGGTTCGTCCCGATGGACGACGCCGAGTTCAACTACATGGCCCGCAATCTCAAGCAGATTGTCGACCCCGAACTGGCGCTGATCTGCGAGTACGGCGACAAACCGGTCGCGTTCCTGCTCGCCCTGCCCGATATCAATCAGGCGCTGATCAAACTCAAGGGCCGCCTGCTGCCGTTCGGGATCCTCAAGCTGCTCTGGCATACGAAAATCCGCAACAAGATCAACGGCATCCGGGTGATCACGATGGGGGTCATTCCGCAGTTCCAAAAACGCGGGCTGGACATGGTCATGTTCCACGGCTGCTACAACCGCGGCGTGCAGCGCGGCTACACCTGGGCCGAGCTGTCGTGGATTCTCGAGACCAACGACCTCATGCGGCGCGGCGCCGAGCAGATGGGCGCGCAGCTCTACAAACGATACCGCATCGTCGAGATGCCGCTGTAGCTCTCCGCCTCACTTCCTCACACCCCGCGGTGTCGCTTGTGCCCCCGATCAAGAATGCGCTTGTGCAACCACAGCAGAATGAATCCCGCTGCAAGACCAATATTCACGCCGGCGAAATTCCGCCGCAACTCGGAACTCGTCTTGTAGTCCAGTTCCGGCCACCAGATCGAGGCGAGTCCGATCCCGGCGGCACAGAGGCCGACTCCGCTCAGGACATACCATCCCCATCGCTGCCAGCCGGCCCGCTTCAGCCCCGACTGCCACACGTCATTTAGCGCAGACAGCGCCAGAGGAATGAGAAACACGAACGGCGGAAAGAGGAGTCTCGTCTCGCGAACCATCGCGAAGGCCGATGAGACCACCGTATTGAGCGGCCAGTACATCAGGGCGCCGAACAACAGGAAGACCTCTGCGGCCGTGCGGCGTCGTTTCCAGATGAGCCATCCGCCCAGACCGGCCGCCGGCAGCAGCCAGCCGAACGCGTTGATGAGCGAAACGACCGAGTCGGCGGTGCGCTGACGCGTCCCGAAATTGTGCGCCAGCATCCGCCAGGTATCGGCGGAGTAGCGACCTTCGAACGTCGCACTGTACCACCCGTAGGCCAGGAGCGGCGCCAGCAGGCAGGCGAGCAGAATCGCCGGGTGGGTGCGTTTCCGATCGTGCCAGGCCATGAACGCCAGCACCGGGAAGAACAAGATAGCCGTTTCTCGAGTCAGACAGGCGATTGCGAACAAGACGGCCGCCAGCGGCCACTGGTGTCGCAGCACGGCCATGGACAACCCGACCAGCGCAGCGTACATCCAGAAATCATCCCAGGTGTTCACCGGCGCGAAGTGGGCGGCCAGTACCGGGAACGACAGGAGAAAGAGAGCGACCCCGATGTTCGCCCACGTCCGCCGAAACCCGAGTTGAAGGAGAAGCCGAAAGAAAAGGAAGGCGGTCAGCCCGGCCAGCAGATATTCGACCACGAAAAAAGACACCTGATCCGAGAGACCGGTCAGGTGATGCACCAGTACCGTTGCATTGCTCTGGAACGGCCGCGCCGAGAAGGGAAGATTGTGCCGATGTATCTGGATCGTGCGATGCCAGCTGTCGGCGGAGATCGTGAACTCGGAACCGGAAATGTTGAAATGCAGCCAGAGCGACAAGAGCAGGCCGGCGGCAATGATCACCCAGGTGATGAGTCCGGTTCGGATCCTGGTGAGCCGGGGCGTATCGGTTGGCACGATCGAGGTCCCTCCGTGAAAGTGGATAGTCATCGACAATATGCCCGACCGCCATGTTCCGGTCAAGGACTCAGTGCTCGCCGGTCGCCCCCCTGTGGTGAGCGAAGCACTCGATGGATCCACTGACGCGGCAAACCGGGCCGCGGCACAGAAAGTGCGAACCCTTTGATTTTTCGGATCGATTAACCTATATTTCCCGCGTATGAATCGAACCCGTCTATTCTCAGCGGGCGCCCTTGCCCTGGCCGCCACACTGGTCATCGCCGGTTGTGTCAGCCGCTACCGGGTCGACCTGTACATGCTGCGGGGAGAGGAACGCAAGAAGGTCGATGTCGAGGAGACCGCCTATGCCGCCGACTCCCGCCTCAACGACCCGATCGCCGACCCCAAGGTGATCCCGGGCACAAGCTCAACCATCATGATCAGCATCGGCACGCGCGGCGGCACCTCGGGCGGCAAGGACCTCGTGCTTGGATTCGACGAGTACCTGAAGTACCGCATTTATGTCGAACTGCCTGCCAGACCGGCGCCCGGCTCGATCGACCTGGTCGGTCATTCGTTTGTCCAGCTGCTCATGCGCTACGAACTTCCCCCCGCGCAGAAGATATTCCTGCCGCAGTCGGGTAGTTTTGTGGTGGATTCGTTGAAAGGCTCCGATCTCTACGCGACGCTCAACAAAGGTGTCTGGAAAAACAGCGTTGATACAACTGTCGCGTTCGAGGGAGAATTGAAGATCAAGATCAAGTAGGCCCTGGACAAAACACCCGAAGGGTGTCACCCTGTGCAAATAGCGTCACCCTGAGCGGAGTCGAAGGGTGACCTCGTACCGGTCAT
>CAYPYM010000252.1:0-3117 GCA_964414435.1 uncultured Ignavibacteriales bacterium
CGACGGCCCCAACAGCAACGTTGCCGGGTATCTGATCCACTATCCCTTCGTGCCGCCCGGCGGCGAGTTCACGGGATCGCCGTTCGTTGTGCAGTTCCACAACGGCGACTGGGTCAGCGCCGGCCGAGAGATCTACCGCCGGTGGTTCATCGACACTTTCGGCCTGATGTCGGCGCAACGGGACTGGATCCGCCGCCAGAGCTTCTTTCAGATGATCATGGTCATGCTGCCAGAGGGCAACGTCAACTACACCTTCCGGGAGATCCCGCAGCTCGCCCGCGACGGCCTGAATGTCACGTACGCGGACGGTGATGTCGAGGAGCCGAACGGCCACTTGTTTTTGCCGCCCGAGGAGGAGACGCGCACCGAGGTATCGATGATGATGCCGGAAGTGGATCCGCGGCGGTGCGACTTATGCGGCGTGTGCGCCGACGTGTGTGAATTCAACGCACTGGCGGTGATGGGCAAAAGGGTCCTCACGTTTCCCTCGCTCTGCCACAGTTGCGGGGCGTGCGCCATTCTCTGTCCGCAGGAAGCGATTCGTGAGAAGCCGCGATCGATCGGCCTCCTGCGGGCTGGTTCGTCTCATCAGGTCGCCTTTCTGGGCGGGGAGTTGGGGGTCGGCGAGTCTCAGGCGCCGCCCGTGATAAGAGCGCTAAAAAAGTGGCTGCCGCCGGGCGGGGTCGTCGTTATCGATGCTCCTCCGGGGACATCGTGCCCGGTGGTGGAGGCCGTTACCGGGGCTGACTTTGTGATTCTCGTGACCGAGCCGACGCCGTTCGGGCTGAACGATCTCCGGCTGGCGGTCGGAATGCTCCGGGAACTGCGGCTTCCGTTCGGCGTGGTTGTCAACCGCAGTGATGTCGGCGGCGGTATGGTACGCGACTACTGCCGGACCGAGCGCATTCGAATTCTGCTCGAAGTGCCCTTCGATCGGCGGATCGCCAGAGCGTATGCGGTTGGTCATCTGACAGCCGAGACCGATCGTGCTTTTGCGGCGCGAATGAGAAAGCTGTACGAATCGGTACTTCAGGAGGTCATGTATGTTCGAGCTCGTCGTCGCCAGCGGTAAGGGGGGAACGGGAAAGACAAGTCTGGTCGGTGCGCTGGCCGAACTGGCCCGGTCCGCCGTGCTGGTTGACTGCGACGTCGATGCAGCGAATCTTCATCTGATCGTTCCCCACCAAGTCTTGGAGGAACACGACTTCACCGGCGGCCGGCGGGCGGCAATCGATATGGAGCAGTGCATCGCCTGCGGGCTCTGTGTCGATTCCTGCCGCTTCGATGCGATAGAGATGACGCCGGACCCCCGGAGCCGATGGGGAATGCGCGTCGACGTCGATCTCCTGAAGTGCGAGGGATGCGGTCTGTGCGCCCGTCTGTGCGAGGTCGGGGCGGTCAGTTTCGATCAGGTTGTCAGCGGGCAATGGTTCCTCTCCGAATCGGCCTACGGTCCGTTTCTGCACGCGAGACTCGGTGCGGCCCAGTCCAACTCCGGCCGGTTAGTGACCATCCTGCGGCAGAGATCGCGTGAGATTGCACAATCCACCGGCCGCGATCTGGTCATTGTCGATGGTCCTCCCGGGATCGGTTGTCCAGTGATTGCCTCGCTGACCAATGCGTCGTACCTGCTGATCGTCACCGAGCCGTCGATGTCGGCGGTCCACGACATGGAACGGCTGGCCGATCTGGCCGCCCACTTTAGCATCAGAGCGGGCGTCTGCATCAACCGGTGCGATATCAGTGAGGAAATCAGTCAGAGAATAGAGCAGGTCGCCGTTGGGCGGGGGCTGGCGATACACGGGCAAATCCCATACGATCCGGCCTTTACCGAGGCGCAGCTTCAGGGTCGGACTTACCTGCAGGTTGCCTCATCGAAGGGAACTGGCAGAATCGAGGAGATCTGGCGGAGCGTCCTCGAGGACTCGGGATATCGAAACCCGGCTGATTCACAGCGCTTCGCCGTCTAAAGACCACACGGACAGAATGGGAGACAAAATGAAAATAGCGATTCCGACAGAAGACGGGGTACTTTGCCCGCACTTCGGCCACTGTCTGGCCTTCACGATCGTCGAACTGGGCCCGGACAATCGGGAAATAATCGGGACCGAAATCGTGACGCCCCCACCACACGAGCGGGGCGTGATTCCGGCCTGGCTGAGCCAGCTTGGCTGTACCCACGTAATCGTCGGGGGCATCGGTCATCGGGCCGTGGCCATCCTGGAGCAAGACGGAGTGCAGGTCATCTCCGGGGTAGGGTCGGTGACGCCGCAGGACGCGGTGAGGGGATGGCTCGACGGCTGCCTTGACAGCGATGACAACCCGTGCCATGATCCCGGATTTCGGTTGCACAAGCGCGGGGGAAGCGAGTGTCATTCGTGAGGTTCTCCCGACGAGAGCGTAGATACGACAGGGGCCACGTGAAATGCTCAGCCAGATTCTGCAACGTCGCCGGAATATGCACCAGATCGCCATGGTGCTGACGAGAAGGGAGTGAATATGACTAACCCGGGTCTATCCGGGCAGAGTACCGCCGTAAGACTTGCCGAACGCCGTCTTGTCCACCATCCGGACTGCGTTCTCTGCGGGCCGGATAATCGGTTGGGACTGGGACTGGATTTTGTCGCCGACGGTGAGGGCGGCGTGATGGCCGAAGTCGACTGCGACGAGTTCTTCCAGAGCTATACGGGATTGCTGCACGGAGGGATTATCGCATTGCTGCTGGACGGGGCGATGACCAACTGCCTGTTTGCATCCGGTGTGGTCGCGGTCACCGCCGAGATGACGGTGCGGTATCTGGAGGGCACGACGACGTTGGAGCCGGTCCAACTGAAAGCGCGGCGGATCAAGTCGCGGCCGCCGTTGCATCTTGTCGAGGCTGACGTGTGGCAGGGGGGAAGAATGGTTGTGCGAGCCACGGGGAAGTTTATCGAGCGCTAGGCGCGGAAGGTGTCGGGCGTCAACCGCCAATCGACACGAGCGATTCTTCAGGCGGCAATCTCGATCAGTCGGTTGCGAAACGCGTCTCGTAGCCCCCGCCATATTTGGTGTAAGCAATTCACTGGCAATTGCTGATGCCCCAAGCCGGGCTGCCTTCTCGCTTAAGCACTTCTTCTT
>CAYPYM010000252.1:3127-3396 GCA_964414435.1 uncultured Ignavibacteriales bacterium
CTGCCTATGCACCTCATCGTCCCCGCACCCTTAATACCACCGGCAACAAAGGCAATCGTCACGCCAGCCCGAACTCAAGCATTGCGGTCCGCCGGATCGGTGCCTTTCGAACGTCGACTACTTGATCACCGCCACGTCGGTGAAACCGGACTTGGTTTCTGATGAAAACTCGGCGCGAATGATGCATCGGTACACGCCCGGCGTGATAATTCCGCAGTTCCAATCAACGTCGTGATCACCCTGACCGGTGGGGCCATCGATGTATATCG
>CAYPYM010000252.1:3406-5307 GCA_964414435.1 uncultured Ignavibacteriales bacterium
ACCAAGTAGATGTCATAGCGAGCGTCACCCCCCTCTGCATAGAACGAGTCGAGCGGCGGGAAGGAGTACCCCAGTACCGTCGAGTCATACGCCCAGACCGAATCGGCAATCAGGGCGACCTCCGCCGCGTAGTCGGGAATGCCGGGGACGAGCGTGCGGCGACTGGCCTGATACACGGTATCAGGTCCGTGAATATCGAAGTGGATCTTGAATCGTCCGCCCGGGCTGTCATAGAATGTGTCCGCGACCGGGCGATTTCCCAACGAAGCGATTCCCGCCGACTTAAGCAGATCGGGATCGAGGCGGGACCGATTCATGACGAAGTCGGTCATTGCCGACGTGCCGCACTTGATAAGCGGGTGATCGGAGCTGCCCGCCGATGCACCCTCACCCAGAGACATCTCCCCGGGCGCCTGTCGCCGATGCCCGGTTGCGTACAGGTAGTCATTGATAATCTCCTGTTGCCGCTCGCGGGGGAGTCTCGAAGCAGGAGCGGCGCGGCCGGTGGCGTTCCAGCACAGCAGCAGGCCCAGGCACCAACCAAGGCGCCGCGCAGAGATGTTACAACCCGACTTCAACTTTGACCTGCACGCTGCGGGGCCGTCCGTAGGATGCTCCGCTGAAGAAAGCGCCCTTGAGGATGTACTTGCGGTCGAAAAGATTGTCGATATAAATCTGCGGCCGGACGACCGTCTTGTGGAACAGGAACGAGTACCCGCCGCTGGCATTTACGGTAAAATTCGGGTCGACGTGGATGCTCTTATTGAAGTCGAAAAGCCCTGTGCCGATCGGCTGGACGATATCGGCGCCGTTGGTAAGTCCGCTGCCGTAAATTCCGGTGGCGCTGACGAAGAGGCGGCTCACCGAATACGTGGCCGAGGCAACCATCGAAATGCGCTGGTCGTGATCGAGGTCGAACCACCCGCCCGGTACGTCGGCGATATCGGTCGGGAAGAATCCGCCCGTGATGGGACCGCTGCCGTAGGCATGGCTTAGAGCGAAGTTCAGGTATCCGGAGAGGGGGCCGGGCGGCCGGACTTCCGCGACAAACTCAATCCCGGTGATGTGCACGCGGGCCAGATTGACGGAGGTCGTGATGGCCGAGCCCGGGACGCTGTTGTCGTCGATGCCGGGAAGGCTTGATTTGTGATACACGGATACCTTGGTCAATACACCGATCGGAAAGCGATGGATGAAGCCGGCTTCGTAAAAATCATCGCGCTCCGGCAGGGTCGGAGCGGTCACCACGCCCGAGTCGGCGATGCTCGTGATCGCGCGAAGATCCTCGACATTCGTGGGCACGAAGAGGCGACCGTAATACAGGTAGATGGTGTTGGCCGGATTCGGAAACAGGCTTAGCTTGAAACGCGGGCTCACCTGGTGCTGACTTGCCGCAAAGGGGGCCTTGTGTACGTCGTACCGAACGCCGGCGCGAATTTCGTTCCATTCGTAGGGCGACCACACGGTCTGAGCGTAGGCGGCAAGGTCGTGGCCCTTCAAATCCGAGTTCGACTCAGGACCGCTGTACCCGTCGATATCGGTTGTGCTGAATAACTCGTGACCGCTCGTTGCCGAACCGGCCAGGCCGATTTTGAACTCGGTCTGGTGAACCGGTCGCCAGCGGTAATCCAGCTTCATCCCCTCGATGTCGAAAGAACGGTCCTCGCTCAGGTTGAACAGGGTCGTATCCGGATAGAAGATAAACGACGGATCGTCATCGATCCCGGGAGTATAGAGCAGGCTGCCATGACGGTAGTAGGCGCCGGCGAACAACTCCGATCCCAGTTCCTGACCGGACTGGTCGGTCTGAAACTGATGCCGCCAGCTCAGGTTGACGAAGCTGTTGGCATCCTTCTGATGATCGTCGAGATGAACGCCTCCGGTTGAGTCGTACGGAATCT
>CAYPYM010000253.1:0-2854 GCA_964414435.1 uncultured Ignavibacteriales bacterium
GCAAAGACAGCTGCCGTGTTCGACGAGTCTGCCGCACCAGCCCCACCCCGGTACCGATCCACATCAGGTCGCCGTCGTCAACCAGACTGAAGAGCGCCAGATGATTGCCGTCGATATCGCGGAACAGATACTGGCGCGGCGCCGTCTCATCGAATCGAATCAGCCGCCCGAATCCGGCCAGCCACCGGTTGCCGGAGGCGTCGACCATGATGTCGCGAAGGTCGGTCGTGCCGAGACCGTCGGTGTGGATATACCTCTTGCCCGGCTCGAGCGGCGAGGCTATCACCAGCAGGCCGCCCGAGGTCGCCGCATAGAGGGAATCGTCGATCACGGTCATGCGGCGGACGTCCTTGAACGATGTGAGCGTCTGCCATGTCACCTGTGCTCCGGCCGGAAGAGCCGATGCCAGCAGGAGCAGCAGACCTAGTGCGAAGTGCGCCGTCCGCGGCCTGTGATTCGAATTACCCATAGGATGATAAATATACCGATAACGAGCAGGGTTATCAAGAACGATGCCTTGCCGGCAACATCGCCGATCTGCGTGAAGATCGAGTAGTTTTCGACCAGGCCGACTTTGCCGGTGAGGGCAGCGATTTCATACAGTCCGAGCCGCTCGCGGAGCCGCCCGTACCTGTCACAGATATAGGTCTGTCCCGTGTTGGCCGCGCGCGCCCCCCAAGTGCGATTTTCGACACAACGGGTCACGAAAATCCGCGCGTGCATGGAGACCCCGACCGACCGCTTGAACCAAGTGTCGTTGGTAATCCCGACAACGAACGAGGCGCCGTCACGGACCCCCTGACGGACGAACTCGGGGAAGGTCGCCTCGAAACAGATCAGCACCTGATACTGAAGATTGTCGACCGAGAACAGCTTAAGGCTGTCGCCGGGATAAAAGTCGGACCACCACTCCACGCCCCAGGAGTCGATGAAGGTGAGGTATTTGCGGAGAAAATCCGGCTGGAGGAACCCGAAATAGTCCTGGTACGGCACGTGTTCCGAGAACGGCACCAACTTCACCTTATCGTAGCGCTCGACCAAACGCCCGAGCGAATCGAATTCGAAACAGGAGTTGTACTCGTGGGCCCGGTCACCAACCCGCGTCGCCGCGAGCGCCCCGATCAATTGGGGAGTGTGCGTCCGGACGGCGATCCGGGCCAGATCCATACGGCAGCCGATATTGTGGGTGACATAGCAGGGCGCGGCCGTCTCCGGCCAGACCATGAGCCCTACCGAATCAGCCGCGATCGAGTCGGCCAGATGGCTGTAAATCGCAATAGAGCTGTCGGGATCGTCGGCCCACTTGACAAAGAGCGGTACCGACCCCTGGAGCAGCCCGACCTCGAACTTGCCCTCAACCGGATACTTCGGCATCACCGCCCAGCCATAGGCGGTCAGCAGCACGACAACCGCAGCCGAAACCAGTCCGGCGGTGAGCTTGCGCTCGAACGACAGCCCCCGGCGGAACAGTTGCGCCAGCAGCACATTGACCGCCACAATCAGAATTGTCAGCCCGTGCACCGAGATGATCGAGACGATTTGCAGGATGTACAGGAAATATGACTGAGTGTAGCCGAGATCCGACCACGGAAAAGCGAATTCGGAAAGAGTCCGGAAATACTCCAGCCCGGCCCAGAGAAACGGCAGGGCGATATAGCCGAGAATCGGGCGGATATGATAGAGCCGCACGAACCCGGACAGGGCAAAGGCATAGTAGAATGCGACAATCACCACCGCCGCGATCATACCCGGCGGCGTCACCAGCGCCACCCAGTAAAGCCCAAACAGATTAAAGAAAAAACTGAACAGGTAGGCCGAGTTGAACGCGGGGCGCCCCCGAAGGCGCGAGAGAATCACGATCGGGCGGGCCAGCGAGATCCACGCGAGGAATCCCCAGATCCCCGGGTAGAACGCAAGCGACAGCAGAAACGCCCAGACAATGAGCTCGAACCGGCGCATCCGCACGGCCGAGTCCTCGGGCAGAATCATCCGTCCGATTTTTCCCAGAAAGCTCAGTTGTGACCTCGTTCTTATTTGCAGATTTTCATGCAAGTGACTGTAGCCAAACTACCTGCGCAAGCCGCGCCGGACAAGCTTTTTACACCCCGACCGGCGCCCCGACCGAACAAAAAGAAACCGGCTGGCGGGGCCATCCCCGAAACAACCGGTCTTCCAATCTCTGCGCAAGAGCGGCGATGCCGCCGGTCCTGCCGCCTTAAGCGCCTTCGAGGTGGAGTTTGCCGAGATAATTCATCACCTGCGGCATCAGGTCGCGCCCGATCATGTAACCGAGCCCGCCCGAGGCACACGCCCGCTCGTTGAACGCCGTGACCTCGTCGACCCGGACATTGTTGCCGTAGTACATGATCGGCACCGGCTCGCCCGAGTGCGCTTTCATCTCGCACGGCGTCGTGTGATCGGCCGTGGCGACAAAGAGGGTGTCTTCCGGAAGGCCGTCCACCAGGATCTTCGCCGCTTCGTCGATTTTGTCGACAAACGCTTTCTTGCCCTTGTAGTCGCCGTCTTCGCCGAGCGAATCGGCCGCCTTGACATGCACGAACACGAAATCGTAATCGTTCAGCTTCTCCAGCACGGCCTTGAATTTCGCCTTGATATCGGTATTGGGAAGGCCGGTCGCGCCGGGGACATCAATCACATCCATCCCGAGAAACGCGCCGATGCCTTTGTACAGCCCGCCGCCCGCGATACAGGCCGCTTTCATGCCGTACCGTTCCTGGAAACTGGGCGCCTCGATATGCTGGCCGGCGCCGCGCACGAGCAGGTAGTTGGCCGGAAGTACACCCGCCTTTTCGCGCTCCTTGTTGAAATCGAGCTTCTTGAGCACCTTGTGTGC
>CAYPYM010000253.1:2864-5304 GCA_964414435.1 uncultured Ignavibacteriales bacterium
GAAACTTGTTGAGCACGTCGGCGGTCTTTTTGGCTTCCTTGCTCTTGTCGGTCGGGGTGACTTTGCGAATCGGCACGTTCGGGGCGTGCGGGTCGGCATCGATAATCTTGTCCGAAAGCCCCTTCCCGCGCATGATCACGCCCGCCCGGTGGGCCGTGCCTTTGTGCACGATGAACTTGACCCCGTCGATCTCCATTCCGTCAAGCGCTTTCGCGAGCGGCCCGACCTCGGTGATGCGGCCGGCACGGCGGTCGACAATGCTCCCCTTGTCGTCGATCGTGCCGAAATTCCCGCGCAGCGCGACATCGCCGCCCTTCAGCGGCATACCCAGCCCGGCGACCTCAATCGGCCCCCGCCCGGCGTAGTACTGTTCGATCGGATAGCCGAAAATCTCCAGATGGGCGACATCGCTGCCCGGTGTCCGGCCCCGGCCGAGCGTGTGCATCAGGCCGCAGACCGAACCTTTCGCAATCTTGTCGAGATTCGGCGTCTTGGCCGCTTCGAGCGGCGTCTTATGGCCCAGCTCCGGCACCGGGCGATCGCCCAGGCCGTCGCAAACCAGCAATACAACTCGCTTTACCATAGTGAAACAGCCTCCTTAGGCAGAATTCGTTATTTTCCTGATCAAAAGAGGCGGAGGTGAAAGGGCTGTCTGATGATTACTCGACCAGCTTGACTTTCCCCGACCCTGCCGTGATCTCGCCGATGCGATAGGCCGGCTCACTCATCACTCTCAGATCGGCCATGATGCCGTCGGCCTCGTCTTTGCCGACGACCAGCACAAACCCGATCCCCATGTTGAACGCCGAGTAGATGTCACTCGAATCAATATCGCCGGCATTCTGAAGGAACTCGAATATCGGCAGCACCGGCCAGGACGATTTCGCCACGACCGCGTCGCATCCCGACGGCAGCACGCGGTTGAGATTGCCCGTCATCCCGCAGCCGGTGATATGCGCCATGCCGTGAATCTCGTGTTTTTCGAGCAGCTTGTGCACAATCGGGCCGTAACTCCGGTGCACCGCCATGAGCGCCTCGGCAATTGTACAACCGAGTTCATCCACGTGCTGTTCCGGCCTGAGCCCGGCGATCTCGAACGCGACCTTGCGGGCGAGGGTGTAACCGTTGGTGTGAAGGCCGTTCGACGGCAGCCCGATACAGACATCGCCGGCCCTGATCGTCGAGCCGTTGACAATCTTTGATTCCTCGGCGATCCCGACAATAAACCCGGCCAGATCGTACTCGCCCGGCTGGTAGAACTGCGGCATCTCGGCCGTCTCGCCACCTAAGAGTGCCATGCCGCCGCTGCGACAACCCCGGCTCAGGCCGGCGACCACCTCAGCGATAATCGACGGATCAAGATGCCCGGTCGCGATATAATCCATGAAAAACAGCGGGCGGGCCCCATGCACGAGAATATCATCGGTGCAGTGATTGACAAGATCCTCGCCGACCGTGTCGTGCTTGCCGGTCATAAACGCCAGCTTGAGCTTGGTCCCGACCCCGTCGGCCGACGACACCAGCACCGGGTTTTTGATCCCGGCCAGGTCCGGCTTGAAAAAGCCGCCGAACGACCCGATTTCGGTCAGCACTTGGGCGTTGAACGTCGAGCGGGCCAGCTCCTTGATACGCTGCACGGCCGCGTCGCCGGCGGCGATATCCACGCCGGCATCGGCGTAGGTGATTTTTTTCTTCGCGTTCGATTCAGACATGGCGGATATATACGGGACCGCCCCCCAAAAGTCAACGCCCTCAGAGCGGGTTTTGTCCGGTGATGGAAGCGGCTGGTCTGCGGGCCTAAGAGCTTGTCTGCGTTGATCCCGCTCTATATCTTGCAGTAGCAACCGAGAGGAAAACCGATGCCCGACTCGCCCTATTCCAGGCCTGAAATCTACGAACTCGCGTTTTCGTTCCGCGACTACCCCAAAGCGGTCGATTTCCTGACCGAGGCCGCCCGGATCGGAGGGCTTGATCCGATCGGCTCGATGGTCGAACTGGGCTGCGGACCGGGCCAGTACTGCCTTGAATTTGCCCGTCGCGGTGTGACCTCGTTCGGGGTCGACCTCTCGACCGAAATGGTAACTTACGCCCGTGCCAAAGCAGACGCAGCGAAGCTGCCCTGCCGTCTGATCGAGGCCGACATGCGCGCCTTTTCGCTGCCGCAGCCGGTTGATCTGGCGGTCTGCATGATGGCCACTTTTCACCTCCTGCTGACCAACCGCGATATCCTCGAGCACCTCGATTCGGTCGCCGACAATCTCACCGACATGGGGCTGTACATAATCGAACTGGCCCACCCGAAAGACATGTTCAACCCCGGCAGCGGCACCCGCAACAAATGGACCATGGACGACGGCCTCGTGTCGGTGTCGACCGAGTGGGCGTGCGATGCCGTGATTGACCCGCTGACCAACGAGACCTGGACGGACAAAGACGGCAA
>CAYPYM010000254.1:0-5301 GCA_964414435.1 uncultured Ignavibacteriales bacterium
CTCTGGGGGAAATATAGCGGTCATGGTCGGAGATATCACCAAAAAAGCTCAGTTGATTCGCCAGCCGACAATCTCGGTGCCGCGCCTTGCACCCCATCGGCCTCGCACCGCGACAGAGAGTGTCCGGCGATGCGACTCCCGCTCAGATTTTCAGAAGACGTGTAATCAGGAAGCCGAAGAGCCAGTTCTTCGGATCGGCCGGCTCATTTGTGCCGGGGAGATACTGTGAGAGATTGAGTGCGGTCGAATTGGTAGCGACCATCTTGAAAAAGTGACCGCCGGTCTCGAGTTCGAAGCCGAATGAAACGGCGTCATGGGAATAGGTATAGGTCCGGTCGGATACGTTCCACTCCGCGAGAAGCGACATGATCGACGTGACCCGGAAGCGCGAATAGAGTCCGACCGTGAATGCCTCCTCGGCGTTCTCGCTCAGGATCGCGTAGTTATGCAGAAACGAAGGCACCACCCCGATACTGAGTCGGTCGAAAAGGGCTGTGTTCACGATAAACTGCGCGAAGTACTGAAAGTTGCGGCTGTTCCCGGCATCCCGCTCGGGCACCTCCGTATTCCAGGCGCCGCCGATCTGGACCGCCGCCGCGAGCGGAATCGGCGTGCGGGCGGTATGGAGCAGATCGTACTTGACCGAAAGATCGTAGTTATCGGTCATGTTGCTTCGTCCGCCGGTCACCATGAGCCGGTCACTGATGCCATAGCCCAGTCCGAACCGGATGTACGCCGGGCCGTCGAGTCCCCACAACACCTCGTGGCCATCGGAGAAATGCGGCAGGAACCGGTGCGAGATCTCGAACAACAGGAGGCGCCGATCGAGCGTTTCGGCGGTGGGGAGGACGATCGCCTGGGTGGAGTGAAACGGCGCCACCGTCTCGGTGGTCGGGGCGCCGTGCCGCCGCCAGTGAGGCTCGGCGGCCTTCGATGATACGACTAACAAAACCAGGCAGAGGACGGTGTACGGTAAAGCTTTTCGCATCGGTTACCTCGCGGATACGGCTTCGATCTTTTTCAGGGCGAAGTCGAGGTGAAGCGCAATTTCTTCGTTGATCTTCATGAACATGAGGGACGGCACCTCGATTTCGTAGTCCGGCAGGCGCACCGTGAAATCGGAAGCAACCCGGTAACCGTCCTTGAGCGGCACGACCGTGCAAACGATCTCGACCGGTTTGTCGACGCCGTGAATGGACATCGTGCCGGAGCTCCGCACGGTGCAGCTGTCGGCTCCGCAGGAGTCGATCGACACCAGCTTGCCTTTGAACGTGGCGTACGGGTACTGTTCGGTTTCGAGGTAATTCTCGCACATGTGGCGGTTGCGCAGGCCGATTCCGGTGTCGAGGCTGCCGAGATCTACCTCGAAATAGACCTCGCTGCTGTCGAGATCGAGGTCGGGGGAGAGCGCGTCGCCGTCGAACAAAACGTAGCCGTCGATTTTTCCGGTGGTGCCCTCGAAATCATCGAGGGGAGCGTCGGATACGAACACGACTTTGTTATCGGCCGCCCGGTCGACCTGGTATTCGCCGGCGGTGATCGGAGCGGCGACGGTCAGGCCGGCGGCGAGGGTCGCGAGCGAGGCAGAGAACGCAGGGAGTTTCATAAGTCATCACCTCGTCTTTCATATGACGATCCTCCGCAAACGACAGGACGATGCCCGGTTCAATTGTCGGCCGCCCCCTGATCGATCCAGTTGCGGATGTTCTGAATGTCGATGCTGTCGAGCGGCGCCAGGTTCATCGGCATCCGCACGCCGACCGTCTGGCGTCCCTCTACCTTTATGACAAGGTAGCTGTTCTGGGCGTCGCCGGGGTTGACCCGAAGTGCCGTCGTTTCGGTCGAGCTGACATTCACGAGATTGCTGTAGGCGGCGCCGGCGCGCAGATCGAGTCCCTGCTGTTGAGCCGAGCCATGGCAGTTGCCGCCGGTGCAGCCGCGACGGTTGAAAATCTCCTGAATGTCGGTCGCGAACGACGGCGAAGCCTTTACCGTTCGGTTACCCCCGCCGCTGTCCGAACCGGTCGGGGCGTCGCTGGAACTGCATCCGGCCAGGAGGGCCAACAGCCCGATGCCGGCGGCAAAGACACTTATTCTGTTCATCGTTATCACCTCTTCTGCCCGGGTCAGGGGCGCTCAATATCAGAACTCGCGGCGGATCGACCCGATCACCGCCCGCGGACGGTTTATCTGGCCAATACCATCTTGCGGGTTGTCGTATAGTCGCCGGCCACCAGCCGATAGAAGTAGATCCCGCTGGCGACTTCGTTGCCGCTGCGATCGCGCCCGTCCCATTCCGCCGTATGGTCTCCGGCAGCGCGATAACCGGATTCGAGCGTGCGCACGATTCGGCCGAGAACGTCGTAAACCGTCAGGGCCACGACCTTACCGCGCGGAAGAGTGTAGGCGATCGTGGTCGACGGATTGAACGGGTTCGGGTAATTCGGCTTCAGCTCGATTTGTGACGGCAACGCGGCAAGTTGATCGTCGTTGACTCCGGTGGCGGCATCCTGAGCGACGGCGGCATCGCTCGTGTAGATATAGTCGCCGAGATTGGTGGAGTCGTTGTTGGCAGCGTTTCCGGCGACGTAGAACGTCACCGAACCGGTCCCCTCGGCGGGTGCAACCCAGCGAAAACTCCACCCGGGCGCCTGGTTGAGGACGCCGGCATCGGTGCCGGCCGTGGTATGCTTGATGAATTCGTGAGAATTCACCGTGACCGAGAGCTGGGTGCGGCTCGAGTCGGTGACGAGGATGCTGCCGACCGGGTTGTCGAGACTGTCGAGCGCCGTGGCCTCGAATCCCCAGCGCTTTTGACCGAGCATCTGCAGATTGACAATGATATCGATCGTATCGCCGGGGCGATAACTCGAGGGTGCGGTCAGCGACACCGATCCGCCGCCGATATTCAGGTTGCCGTGGCAGCCGACGACGCCGCAGGTTGATTCGCCGGGCGCTCCGGTGGCGAAGTTGGGCGGTCCCGAGGAGTACGCCGGCGCCACCTGCCGGGCAAAGAGACAGAGCGCTGTTGCAGCCGTTACTCGCACAAGCGTGATTCCGATTCGGTGGTGCATGAGTCTTGTCCTCTCTCAGGTCATCTCAGGTGCGGGCGGGCCCGGCGGGGCCCGCCCGGCTGCGTCGATCGCTTCCCGCGATCGGGTTGCCTCTCGGAGCGCGAACTCGAAGGGGCGTTGGCTATCTTCAATCCGCCCACCTTGCCGGTGCGGTGAAGAACGGGTCAAAGTGGACCAAACATGTCTTCACTATATAGAGGGGACGGCCGGCGAATCCGTACAACGAAATAAAAAAATCCCCGCTCGCGCACGAGCGGGGATCGGAATCGTACCCTCTATTAATAGAGGGGCTACAGGCCGCAGACCGGGGCCGGGCCGCCGTTGAACAGATAGGCCACGAGATAGGTGAGGTCGGCGATATTCGGGCTCGTACCGTCACCATCGATATGCCCCGCCGGCGGATACACCGGTGCGGCGCCGGAGCGGAAGATATAGTCGACGAGATAGGTGAGATCGGCGACGTTAGGCCCGGCGCCGTCGCCGTCGAGATCCCCGCAGGGGATACCGAGAAGGTTCAAGAGCGCCGCCGACGGATTGATCAGGCCGCTGCCGAGATCGCCGGCATAGGCCGGATTGATATCATCGATGTTCATCACGCCGGTGGTGATGGCGTCGACAACGTCATTCCAGCTCGCGGTCGGTTTGGCCGAGTACAGCAGCGCCGCTTCGCCCGCGACAAACGGTGCGGCGAAACTGGTGCCGTTCCACCAGGCGTAGAGCGTATCGTGATGCGGGCCGTAGATCATGGTCGCCGGCGCGCAGACATCGACTTTGCCGTTATAGTTTGAGAAGTCGGCCTTGAGATTGGTCGAGTCGACCCCGGCGACCGCGATCGTGTATGAATCGTTGGCCGGGAAACGTTCGACCGCTGTCGAGTCGTTACCGGCGGCGGCCACGACGAGGACATTGTGGTTGCGGGCGTATTCGATCGCAAGGTTGAGCGTCTCGTGCTTGTCCGACATGACCATGCTGAGGTTGATCACCTTGCAGCCGTCGCTGACCGCCTGTATGACCGCCTCGGCGACGGTGAATCCGTCGCCGCGTCCGGCCGAATCGAGGACGCGGTACGATCGCATCGTGGCGTCGGGCGCCACGAGGTGGATGATCCCGGCGACGAGCGTGCCGTGACCGGCGGCGACACCGGTCATCGGATCAACCGCACCCGTATCGTTGTCGACATAGTCGAAACCGGATACGGCGGTGCCCGAAAATGCCGGATGGGTCAGATCAACGCCGACATCAATCACACCGACGGTTATCCCCGTGCCGGTGGAGACCGTCTGCGCCGAGCTCAATTGCACGTTTCGAGCGGCCACCTGATCCTCGAACCCGCCGACCTGCTGTTCGTCGAGGAAGGGCTGGCTCGACTGCACCGCCTCGGGGGCATCGAGCACGTAATTCGGATCACAGTAGATGACATCGGGGCGAAGGCTGATCTCGGCTGCGAGCGAGACGATATCGGAGCCGGGCGGTGCGTAGAGCAGGTAGCTGGCGATCATCGGAAGGAAGGTGCCTGTGCTGGTGCCGTACTGGGCGTTGATCGAATCGATGACGGCCGCCGAGGTCACCTGGCAGACCATCTGGTCGGGCACAAAATCGCCCGCGTTCGCGGTCGGCGTGATCGCCACGGCCCCGACCAGTACGATGAGCACGAAAATACCTGTACCTATGCTCCGCCGCATATGCTACTCCTTAGTTTCCTGCACCAAATACCGAGAACGCCGCCCAGTGATAGGCCGACCGGTACTGTTCGCGAAGTTCGATCGAGGCGGCGCGGGCCGAATCGGCCGGATCGGCGCCCCGGAAGTAATGTTCGTAGAAAGTTGTCGTCCAGCGGGCGGCCGATTCATCGGACACCGGCCAGTGCCCCGCAACTACGCTGCGGGCGCCCATTTCCAGAAGCGAGCGCACCAGCCCGAGCGATTCCTCGCCCGGTACCGCCACCTGTTCGCCCGAGCGACAGGCGGCCAGGACGACCAGATCGACCGGGACCGACCGCAGGCGAAAATCGGCCGCGAACATCGGCCCGTCGGCCATCGCCAGGAACGAATAGAACGGGTTGTCCTGACGGAACTCGGCATGGCCGGCGAAATGCCACAGCCGCCCGCCGCCGTCGGAGGGCCAGTCGGCCCGGGTGGCGGGCCGGTGAACCCGCGTCGCGGCGCCGCCGAGTGCGGCGAGCGTCTGTACCTCCTGCTGGGTCGCCGGCAGGTCGCCGTTGTCGGCT
>CAYPYM010000255.1:0-5289 GCA_964414435.1 uncultured Ignavibacteriales bacterium
AGATGCAGATCGCGGGGATGAATCCCGACCCGGTCCGGAAATGGCAGATGAACCTGATGGCGATCGAGGGCTGGGCGCTTTACTGCGAAGAGATGATGTACGAAGCGGGACTGTTCGGCGATGAGGACCCGGCCCAGTGGCTGGGTATTCTCGGCGGCATTCGTTTTCGGGCGGCCCGGATCATCGCCGATGTCAAACTGCACACCGGCCAGTTCACCTACGACCAGTGTGTCGACTGGATGACCAACGCGCTCGAGATCGACACCGATTCAGGCAAAGATTACATCCGCAAGGAGGTTCGGCGGTACACCTACCAGCCGACCCGCCAGATGGCGTACCTGATCGGCAAGCGGGAGATTGTCAAGCTGCGCGACGCCATGATGGAGCGCGACGGTGCCGACTTCTCGCTGGCCGATTTCCACGATCTGTTACTGGCTCAGGGAAATATCCCGCCCGCTCTCGACTGGCAGATTTTCGGGCTGCAACAGAAGTAGCCGCCCGCACACGGGCGGTCCTCGCGGGATGAACCGAGGAGGCCGATAGCTGGATTATGCTCTACGCGCTGTTGATTCCGATAGGACTGCTGATATTGCTGCTCATACTGCACCTGCGCCTGCGGGCCGAGTGGAGCCGTCAGCATCGCCTGGTTGCCGTATCGATCGGCCGTCGCACCGGGGTCGAGATCGACTTTGTCGACCGCGCGACCTTCATCCGCTTTGCCGGCTTCACGCTCTCCCGACGCCCGTTCGATCGAGACACGAAAGAAGAGCTCCCCGCGAAAAAAGCCCGAAAGAAAGCGAAAGCTGCCGCAAAGTCCGCCAGACCAAAGAAACGGCGGTCACTTCGGTCGATCTATGAACGGGTGCGCTCGCTGGGGCCGTCGATTCTCAAAGCGGCCTGGAACTTCGCGAAAGGGATCCTCCGCGCCGGCGTTGTCGAAGAACTCGAGGCGCGGATCGAAGCCGGGTTTGATCAGCCCGATCAGACCGGCATGGCCTACGGTTATTACCAGGCGATGCTCGGGATGGTCCCGGCTGCGGCCGGCCGGCTGGTTTTCGTGCCCGACTGGAGCGGAGCGTCGTTCGCGGCCTCGGGACGGCTGACCGTCTCGCTGCCGCTCTACCGCCTGGTCTGGCGCGTTATCGTGCTGCTCTGGCAGCTTCCGTCAAGAAAGCTTCTGAAGATGGCGATACAAAGGGAGAAAGGAGAACAGGATGTCGAATAACGTAACCGACATACTCCGCGGGGTGGTCGGCGAACTTCGCGAGATCGCCAAATCGGAGACGGTGATCGGGCAGCCCGTCACGGTGGGCGACCGGACCGTCATCCCGGTGGTCAAGATATCGGTCGGTTTCGGCGCCGGCGGCGGGCAGGGTGAAGATGAAAAGCAGCGCGGCGGATTCGGCGGCGGCGGCGGCGGCGGAGCGAAGATCGAACCGGCCGCGTTTATCGTCGTCGAGAAAGATGACGTTCGCGTGCTGGCCGCCGGCAAGGGGAAATGGGAAACGCTGTTCGAAAGTATTCCGGAACTGGCGAAGAAGTTCTCGAAGATGGCGGGCAAATTCAAATCCGATTCGGACAAGGACAGCGACGAGAAACCGTCCGAGTCCGATCACACCGACTCATCGGGCGACGACTGATTGTCGCCCGTCCTCCCTCTTAGATCAATCGACGATTACGGGTGCGACCCATAAAGGGATAGCCCCCGTGCAACCGTCATACACGAGGGCTATGATCAAATGGAGAAAGGGGATTTCTCTCTCTCCTTCTTAAACAGAGGGGAATTCGTCAAAGTTCGTACATATTTTTTGTGTAACGCGTGATTTGCGCCCGATTTGTACGTTTCTTGCACATCAGGGTCCGGTTGGGGCCATTTTCGGACGGCTTGAGACCCCGATCCGGCCGGTGGAGGCCATCCCGACCGCTCTCCGGAGGTCGGTCACTGGCCGCCCAGTGGTATCTCAAACGGGGTTTTCGGCCGCATTGTCCACCCATTCTGTGCTGGTGGCCAGGGTGTTCGCGGCGGGCCAGCGTGGCCAGATCACCCATATTTCCAGTTAATGAATTGTCTCACAATAGAATAGATAGAATCTCGGGCTGTGACGCCACGCGAAGAAAAATCACACTTTTTGAAGATTTTTCCATATCCACTGCCACTTTTTGACAGGTAATTGTGCGATATTAGAAGTGGAGAGGTGACAGGCAGCAATGACGGCTCCCTGGAGGAGAGGAGCCGACGCGACCCCAGGTAACTGTCCAACGTAGTTGGCAACCGGGTGACCCACCGGCAGCGGTGGGTTTTGTTTATGCCCGATCGAGCCCTCGCTCCGAGGCCCCGACTGAACAAATCCCCGGAATCGCCCGTCCTATAGAAAAGGCACCACGCACATCCGACTCTTACGCACGGCTACCCGAATCGTCCTGAACGCCCTGATCCGTTTACCCGATGCCCGGCGGTCTGCACATGAAGATGCTTCGCACTTTGCTCTTTCTGGCGGCATTCCTGACGCTGCTGACGCCACTGCGGCGATCCGGCGCACAGAATGACGTGGAAGACACGGATCCGCCGCCGCTGAGTCGTTACGGCTATCTTCCCATCGCCAAAATAGACGGCCCCATCCAATTCGACCTGTCGTCACAGGGCCGCGACGTGGTGGTGAATCTGGCGCTGCACCCCGGGCAACGTTCCCCCGTGGCTGTCACAACGGTGCTGACCGACACCTCCTGCTGCTTCATGTTCGAGCCGACTTTTGATCGGGTACGCCCCCCGCGACTGGGTTTCGTGATTGGCGCCACCAAAGTGACGCTGCTGTTCGCATACTCCGGCGACACCGCCTCGTACCGGGTGAGTCAGGAGACCGATTCAACCGGCGTGGTCCGGTTGGCGGTTGATCAGTTGAAAACGGCGCCATTTATCGAATACGCGCCCGACGACCGGCGCGAAGAGCCGGACCGAAAGGAGCATTGATCCGTGAGATATCGGGCCGGCCCCACGCTGACGCTGCTGCACTACCGTAAGTCTATGTACCAGCGGACGATGTTGCTGGCGTGGGCGATTGTGCTGGTCGGTCTCGCCCCTCTGGTCTGGCTGCTGCACCCGAAATCGACCGACATCATCATGGATGGCAACGGCTTGTGGGGATCTGCCCGGCCCGACAATCGGGCCGGATACGGTGGCGGGAACGGCTCCGAAACCGGTGGCCCGGCCGCGATGATGAACGCCGGCTTTCAGATTGTCGCCGATCATCACGCCGGCGGTTCTGCGGGATCAGCATCAGCGCCGTCGGTTCGGTCGCTCTTTGGTAATCTGGAGATCGGGCCGGATGACGCCGCCGGTCTGCCCGACCGCTACGGCCGGAGCGGTTACGGAGACGGGTCAGGGAACGCCGCCGGGCCGGGCAACGACGATTTTGGTTTACCCGGCCGGCCGCTGTATGCCCATACGATTGGTTCGGCCCGCTGGCCCGGTCCGGCCCGGGAATCGATCGAGGAGAAGAGGGGGAGCCCGGCCGTGATCGAATGGGTGGCGCCGGTGTATCCGAAGGTGGGACTCAGTTCGAAAGTGCTGTGTCTTGTGGATTTGACCGCCGATGGACGGAAGACGATCGAGGTGCTGTATACCGAGACCTGGAACCAGTTCGACGGCCGGCGGTCGAATGTCCAGTTTTTCACCGGCCCCGACAAGTGGGGATATGCCCGGGCGGTCGTTTCAGCGCTGATGGAGAGCATTTTCTGGCCGGCGACCGACGGTGATGGGCGGGGACTACCCGGCCGGTTCGTGATTTTCTCCACATTTTGCCCGTTCTGCCCCCCCGAAGCGGAGCCGGCGCGGGTTGTTTCCGGTGATGTTGTCCTTCGGACTGCTCGTCCGTGACTGTCTGGAACCTGGAACCCACGCCCGATCTCGACTGTTCTAATCCACGAAAAGAATCAGTTGGCAATCTGTTAAGTATCGGCTATATTTATGGGTTAGAGTGAAATGCCTGTACTGATTTTGAACAGGCGGCCGATAATACTTAACAAGGAGTCAGAGGTATCGTGGAGTGGCCGATTCTTATGGCCGGCGCCCAGGATGGCGCCGGAGGCGGAGGCGGGATTTTTACTATAGTCTGGTTTGGCCTGATTTTCGTGGTCATGTACCTGCTGTTGATCCGGCCCCAGCGCAAGAAACAGAAAGAACATCAAGCGCTTTTGTCAGAATTGAAAAAAGGCGATAAAGTAGTTACATCAGGCGGCATGTTTGGGACGATCTTCGCGATCGATGATGAGCGCGGCCGAGTCGTGCTCTCGTTCAGCGGGGACACCAAGCTGGAGTTCCTCAAGTCCTCCATCGCCGCCAAGGTGGAAAAATAGCGTAAGGAGTTATTGTGGCGGCGCGTCCGATCGTCATATACGGCGACCCGGTACTGCGGGAAAAAGCGGAACCGGTCGGGGAAGTCAACCAGGAAGTCAAAGATTTGGTGTCGGACATGGTCGACACCCTCAAGAAAGCGCAGGGATTGGGCCTGGCAGCTCCCCAGATTGGTGTACCCAAGCGTATTTTTATCGTCGATCTGTCCGCGATCGACATCAATGGCAGCCTCAAGGTATTTATTGACCCCGAGATTGTCGATACCGGCGACGAACAGTCCGAGTACGAGGAGGGGTGTCTGTCGTTCCCCGGTCTGTATCAGAAAATCGCCCGGCCCGCGACCGTAAGAGTCCGGGCGACTGATCTCGACGGAAACCAGTTTGAGCTTGAGGCCGACGGGATGCTGGCCAGAGCAGTATTGCACGAATACGACCATCTTGAGGGAATCCTGTTTATCGACCGGATGTCCCCCCTGACCCGCACCATGCTCAAGGGGCGATTGAGAAAGCTCCAGAAGGTATCCTAGCGACTTTTCCCTCGACCGTCCGTTACCGCTGTCGCGGGACGCCGGCCGACGCGCCATCCACAGTACAACAGCCCAGATGAGAGTTGTTTTCATGGGCACGCCCGAGTTCGCCTGTGCGCCTCTGGCCTGCCTGCACGAGAGCAGCCATAACGTTGTGGCGGTTGTCACCCGTCCGGACGAACGGTCCGCGCGGGGCGGCCGCCTTCGACCCACCGCGGTCAAGCGCGAGGCACTCCGCCGCGATCTGCCTGTGATCACGCCGGCGAAACTCAAGAGCCGCGAGCTGCGCGAACAGCTCGCCGCCCTGAGCCCGGATATTTTCGTGGTCGTGGCGTTCAAAATTCTCCCGCGGAGCCTCTATTCCCTGCCGAGGCTCGGGTCGATCAACCTCCACGCGTCGCTGCTGCCCAAA
>CAYPYM010000256.1:0-5248 GCA_964414435.1 uncultured Ignavibacteriales bacterium
TCATTGACGGTGTTGGTCTGGCTTTCCTCGGATACGATCCGCCCGAACTCGCGCGCTTCTTCATAGAAGTGCGACTTGGCCCGAATCGACCTGGCCACCCGCAGCCGGTGCCGAAGGTCACGATCGGCCGGTTTCGCCTTCACCTTCTTTTCCAGCGACCGGACCATCCGCTCCGCTTCGGCCGGTTCCATGATACGGGTACCGCCGAACACGACGATGGTCGAGACGATGTTTTCACGCCTCAGGATGAGCTCCGGCTTGAGCAGTTCGAGCTGCAACCGGATCGGCCGGGCGTCATCGGTGCTGAGAAATTCGAGATCCTTGTAGGCCAGTCGGTACGCCGGCGTCTTCTTGAGCCGGTTCATCATTTCGACGCGATTCGCTTTCTTGCGGGCCATAAATAGTCTATCTCCGTTACAATTCTACCGTGTCGTGCAGCGCCGGGATATGACAGTCCCAGCCCCGCTCTGTTTTGAGATGGCCGGCCATCGCCTCGGATTGCGACGGCTCCCCGTGCGTGATGAAGACCTTCCGCGGCGGCGTCTGCACCGGTTCGAGCCAGTGGAGAATCTCCTGATAGTCGCCGTGCCCCGAAAGGCCGTTGAGTCTGGCCAGTTTTGCTCTCACCTTGACCGGCTGCTTGTGAATATAAATGAGATCGGCGCCCTCGTATAGCTTCCGCCCGAGCGTTCCCTCGGCCATGTAGCCGACCAGCGCAATGATATTTTCCTCTTTTGGCAGCCGGTTGATCATATGGTGCAGGATGCGGCCGCCCGAAAGCATCCCCGATGCCGACAGGATCACCGCCGGGCCGCGCAACTTGTTCAGTTCTTTCGACGATGCCCGGTCGCGATGCAGAAAGACATGCTTCCCGTCGAACACGTTGTCTTCCCCGGTCAGGGCGTTCAGGTCGATCGCGTGATACTCCGCGTATTTCAGATACAGCTCGGTGACCGACACCGCCATCGGGGAATCGATGTGCACATCGATATCGGGAATCCGCTCGTGCTTGACAAGATCGCGAATGAGATACGTCACCTGCTGCGTCCGGCCGATCGCAAACGCCGGGATCAACAGCACGCCCCGCCGCTTCACCGTCTCGTTGATCAGATTGGCGAAGTCGAAATACGGATCCTCGGCTTCGTGCAACCGCCCGCCATAGGTCGATTCGCACACGAGATAGTCGGTCTGCGGCGGCGTCTCCGGATTCTTCGTCAATGGGTTGCCGTACCGGCCGACATCGCCGGAGAATAGGATCGTCACCTCCCGGCCGTTGTCGTCGATCGCTAATTCAACACACGCCGCCCCGAGAATATGCCCCACCACGTGGTAGCGGAAGCGAATCCCTCGCGCGACCTCAATCCACTTCATGAAGTCGACCCCGCGGAACTGATCTTCGATCTTATCGACATCGTCGCTGTCGAACAGCGGCAACGCCTTCTCGTGCCGGGTCAACTTTTTCTTGTTGCGGTATTCGGCGTCTTCTTCCTGCAGGTAGGCCGCGTCCTTCAGCGACAGCTTGGTCAACTCGACCGTCGGTCGCGTAGCGAAGATCGTCTTCCCGAACCCCAGCCGGCCGATCCGCGGCAGATAGCCGACATGATCGATATGGGCGTGGGTGAGAATCGTCGCGACCAGCTTCTTGGGGTCGAACGGGGTCAGGTCCCAGTTCTTCTGGCGGAGTTCACGGGGTCCCTGGAACATCCCGCAGTCGATGAGTAGTTGTGTATCGTTGACGGTTACCAGGTACTTCGACCCGGTCACGGTGCCGGCGGCGCCGTGAAAGGAAAGCGTTATCAAACGAACCTGCCTTTATCCTCGGATGTCATGCCGGGGAGATTACGACGGAGTCTTTTCCTGTTCGAGATATTCCTCAATCGGAATATGAAGCGGCACCCCCAGCGAAATGCCCAGCGACCGGGCGGCGTTCACCAGCGGATGATCGGGAGTGACGAGGCGGAGTTTCCCGGCGACCTCGCTGATTGGCACCGATTCGATCTCCCCGCCGCGAAGCGCTACCATGCGACCGGTTTCGCCCCGTGCGACCAGGTGGACCGCCTCGCTGCCGAACCGTGTCGCCAGAAGCCGGTCGGCCGGACTGGGCGAGCCGCCGCGAAGCAGGTGCCCGAGAATCGTTACCCGGCATTCGATATTGGTCAAACCTTCGATCTGCGCCGCGACCTGACGGGAGATTCCGCCGAGCCGAACCTTGTCGGGCGAGTTGTCGATCACCCGGTCGACCACCATGTTGCCCCCGGTCGGCCGGGCCCCTTCCCCCACGACCACGATCGAAAACCGTTTGCCGGCCGCGTTGCGCGCCTTGACGGCGTTGCAGACCGCCTCGATATCGTACGGGATCTCGGGCAGCAGGATGATGTCGCCGCCGCCGGCGATTCCCGAACAGAGCGCCAGCCAGCCGGCGTAGCGCCCCATGACTTCGATTATCATCACCCGGTGATGGGACTGGGCGGTGGTGTGTATCTTGTCGATCGCCTCGGTTGCGGTGGTCATCGCCGAATCAAATCCGAACGTGACATCGGTGCCGGCGAGATCGTTGTCGATCGTTTTCGGCACGCCCACCACCGGCAGGCCCTTCTCCATCATGCGGGCCGAGGCCGCCATGGTGCCGTCGCCGCCGATCGCGATCAGCACATCGAGACCGAGCTTCTCGAAATTCCGCACCCCCTGGCTCGAGCGGTCCAGATAGATATAGTCGTCGCCTTCAAGGACCGGGTAGTGGAACGGGTCGGCCTGGTTGGAGGTGCCCAGAATCGTGCCGCCGAGCGAAAGAATACCCGAAACGTCCTTATTGCTCAGTTCACGGTAGCGGTTCTCGATCACTCCCTCGTAGCCGTCCATAAAACCGATTACGTCCATGTCGTAATCGTTGTCGGCGGTCTTGGCGATCGCGCGGATAACGGCGTTGAGGCCGGGGCAGTCCCCGCCGCCGGTCAGGACTCCGATTCGTCTTGGTTTTCTGATCATAGCGCAAACATAGATATCAGAGGTTGAAAAACAACGTTTTTTTGCACCGCAAGCGGTTGTATTACCTTAATTTCGACAGATTAATGGGTTTCCTTGAATTGCCGATGATAATAGCAGAACAAACCTTTCGGCTCGATCCGGCGTTTTACTGTCAAGCGGCCCGGCCGGAAATTATAGTTGATTTGATCCAAAAATCAGGCTAGCTAACTGGCCTGAGACAGAACCGTTGTAAACACGATCGAGAGGCTCATGCGCGTAAAGCAATTCCTCGTTCTGCCCAAGCTGCCCGAGCGGCTCCTCCCCCTGCAGGAACTGGCCCAGAATATCTGGTACTCCTGGAACTGGGACCTGGTTAAACTCTTCATCCGGCTCGACTCCGAAATGTGGGAGCAGTGCTACCAGAATCCGGTTGAGATGCTCTCCAAACTCCCCCAGGAGGCGCTGCAGCGCGCGGCCGATGACGACGCTTTTGTCGCCAGCCTCGAACGCGTCCACGAAAAATACCGCACCTATCTCGACAAGAAAAAGTGGTTTCACTTCAAATACGGCAACTACGAAGAACAAAAGATAGCCTATTTCTCACTCGAATACGGCCTCGACACCGGCCTCCCGGTCTACTCCGGCGGTCTCGGCGTCCTCTCCGGCGACACCCTTAAAGCCGCCACCGATCTCGGCCTGCCGGTCACGGCCGTCGGACTGCTCTATCGCTACGGCTATTTTCGACAGTTCCTGTCAACCGACGGCTGGCAGCAGGAACGCTACGAGGAAAACGACTGGTACCATATGCCGGTTCAGCTGGTCAAAGACGCCGACGACCACCCGCTCCGCGTCTCGGTGAACATTGCCGGCAGTCCGGTCTATCTCCAGGTCTGGAAGGTCAGTGTCGGGTTGGTCCCGCTCTATCTGCTCGACTCCAACATCCCCGAGAATTCGACCCGCAACCGCGAGATCACGTCAGTCCTCTACGGCGGCGACAAGGACATGCGCATCCGCCAGGAGATCCTGCTCGGGATCGGCGGCGTCCGCGCTCTTCGCTCGCTCGGCCTGAACCCGACCATCTATCATATGAACGAGGGCCACTCGTGGTTCCTCGCGCTCGAGCGGATTCGGATGCTGATTCAGGAAGAAGGCCTCAGCTATGAAGAGGCGCTGCAGTATATCTGGTCAACGACGCTTTTCACCACCCACACCCCGGTGCCGGCCGGCAACGAGCAGTTCGACCCGGTTCTGGTCCACCGATATCTCGGCGACTTCGTCAGCTCGCTCGGCGTGCAGTGGAAAGACTTCCTCGCCCTCGGCCGGGTCATGCCCGACAACGAGTCGGAGCCCTTCGGCATGACCGTGGCCGCCTTGAAAACCTCGGCCTTCGCCAACGGCGTATCCAAACTCCACGGCCGGGTCTCTCGCGAAATGTGGCACAATATCTGGCCGGAGCTGCCGGTCGAGGAAGTCCCGATCAAGTCGATCACCAACGGCGTCCATCCGTCGTCGTGGATCTCGCACGACATGGATGACCTGTACGAGTCATATTTCGGTCCGCGGTACCGTGAGCGGCCCGGCGCCCCCGAGGTCTGGCAGCGGGTCCAGAAGATTCCCGACATGGAACTCTGGCGCATCCACAACCGTCGCCGCGAGCGCCTCGTCTTTTTCGCCCGCAAGCGGCTCAAACAGCAGCTCGTCCGTCGCGGCGGCTCGCAGCTCGACGTTCAGCAGGCCGAGCAGTTGCTCGACCCGCAGATTCTGACCATCTGTTTCGCCCGCCGCTTCTCGACCTACAAGCGCGGCAACCTGCTCTTCTCCGATCTCGAACGGCTCGACCGGATCGTCAACAAGGACGATCGCCCGGTGCAGATCATCTTTGCCGGCAAGGCCCATCCGCTCGACAACCCGGGCAAGGAGATTATCAAGCAGATTATCACGGTGATCCGCGGCGAACGGTTCCGCGGCCGCATCATCTTCCTCGAAGACTACGACATCAACGTCGCCCGCTACATGGTTCAGGGCGCCGACGTCTGGCTGAACAACCCCCGCCGCCCGCAGGAAGCCTCCGGCACCTCGGGCATGAAAGCCTGCCTCAACGGTGCACTGCATCTGTCGATTCTCGACGGCTGGTGGGACGAGGGGTACTGCGATGACTGCGGCTTCAAGATCGGCAACGGCGAGGAGTACGACAATGTCGAGATGCAGGACCATCTCGAGGCCGAATCGCTCTACAGCACGCTCGAACGCGAGGTGATCCCGCAGTTCTACGACCGCAACGAAG
>CAYPYM010000257.1:0-825 GCA_964414435.1 uncultured Ignavibacteriales bacterium
GGCCTTCCGGGTGCACCCGTAACCTGCCACTACAACTCAGGAGATTGTCATGAACCGTCTGTTCGATTGGATTCTCAGCCGCAATACTGCCGGCCGCACCGGTGCGGCGGTTTCCGTCGCCCGGTTGATTATGCGGGTGGGGGTGGGATTTATGATGGCGTTCGGCCACGGATTCGGTAAGCTCGGCCGGCTGGGCGCCGACCCGATCAAGTTCGCCGATCCGTATGGATTCGGGCAGGTGCCGTCGCTGGTTCTGGCGGTGTTCGCCGAGTTCTTCTGCTCGCTGGCGCTGGCGCTTGGTCTGTTCACCCGGGCGGCGGTGATTCCGCTTCTGATCACGATGCTGACCGCGGCGCTCATCGTGCACGGCGGCGACCCGTTCGGGCGGAAAGAACTGGCCCTGCTGTACATCGTGCCGCTTATTGCGATCCTGGTCGCCGGGCCGGGACGATATTCGCTCGATGCGCTCTTCGGGCGTAAGGGGTCGTCCCTCGAAAGTGTCGCGGAAACTCAGTGATCGTTGTCGGCGGGCTCCTCCGGCGGCCTCGCAAACATCTCCCTCATGGCGGCCCGGTACACCTCAAAGGCATCTCGCCCGGCCGGGGTGAGACTGAGAAACGTGCGCGGCGTCTTTCCGACAAATTCCTTCTCAATCAGCACATATCCCGCCCTTTCGAGCTTGCTCAGGTGCGACGAGAGATTGCCCGGAGTCAGGCCGGTCTGGTTCTTCACGAAAAGGAAATCCGCCCGCTCCACGACATAGAGCAGCGCCATGATGTTGTAGCGCGACGGCTCGTGGATGAGGCGATCGACATCATGAAAGTG
>CAYPYM010000257.1:835-5227 GCA_964414435.1 uncultured Ignavibacteriales bacterium
CCCCTCCGGACCGGGAAGCGGGTATTTGCGGAGGAACCGGGCCAACAGCGCGAGCCCGAACAGCAACAGGGCGGCGCCGACCAGCCCGAAACTGAGCAGGGCGTTGTAGGGGGAGCCGATCAACGGCAGGAGAAACTCCGATTCGGCCACGGCAAAGACCAGCATCGCGGCGTAAATGAACATCCGGGGGTAATCCATCGCATACACGCCGATCGCAACAAGCGGCGCCACGATCAGGGCCAGAAGCTGCCAGGTCGCGGCATCGGAGGTGCTGTGGGCGAACATCAGGATCGCCACGGGGAGCATGAGGATCACGACAGCCGCCAGCAGCACGAGAATGACCCGGCGGCGTGTCCGGCGGCGCGGTCCGAACTCGACCATTCCGAGCCGAGGGGCCGTGACCAGCCGCTTGCCGATCCACGGCACGACAATCGGGACAATCAACAGCGCGTAGCCGATTGCGCGCGAAATCCCGATCGCCTCCAACACCGGGATCCACGCAAGTACAAGAGCAAGCATACCGAAACTGATTTCGTAGATGCCGTCCTGAAAGGTGGCGCGGTAGGCGTTCCGCTCAATAGCTTCAAGAGAATCGGTCTGGTTCATGGGACCTCGCTTTGCCGGTTGTTCTGCGGACTTGACTACTTTGCAATACAAAGTACTCTACGGAAAGAAACAACCTTTGTTTCAGGCTGTCAAGATGAAAAGCGAGGCATGTGGATAAATCGGCCGTCCAGTCGTGTAATCCTGCTGATTGGCAACAACTTAACCATGAGCCAGGATACTGGAAAAGACAGGAAAATACCAGGAAGGCAAGGTGATTTCGGGGCGTGGACTATCCCTGCGAGGGACCCGGCCCTGCTGCTTTTGGCCGGATCCCTGGCCCCATTATCTATTGTATGGTCGGCTCCTCGCCGAGTTCCCGACTCGGTGTCCCGCCCGACTGGCGGCCGCGCAGGAACGGGATGAGCATCGGGACCCGCGCGGCGTACCGGGTGTAGACCGGCCCGAGATAGCGGACGAGATCGCGTTCTTCGAACGCGATACCGACCAGAATATACCCCGTGGTCAGGCCGGCGAACAGCAGATGGCCGATTGTCATGGTCGGGGTGCACCAGAAAGCGATGATGAATCCGAGCATGATCGGGTGCCGGATAATCCGGTACAGGCTCTTCTCCTGGAACCGTGGCGGCGGCTGCTGTTTTCCCCGCAGGTAATGCCAGATCTGGCTGAGACCGAACAGCTCGAAATGGTCGATGAGGAAGGTCGAGACCAGGACCATGCCCCACCCGCCCCAGAATCCAACCTGCAGGAGGGCTGCACCGATCGGATTCGGCACATTCCACACGATGCTGTCGATCGGGCGCCATTGCCAGAAGATCAGGGTCAGGATGAGGTTGGTCAACAGTACGAAGGTCGACCGTTCGGCGGCTTTCGGGATGATTTTGGTGATCGCCTTCTTGAAAGCGGGCCTCGCCATGACGGTGTGCTGGACGGCGAACAGGCCGAGGACGAGCGCGTTGACCAGGATTGCCATGCCGATCGGGCCGGTTTCACCCGAATCGATCGATTTCGGCACGATGAAGTTGCCGACGAACCCGACCGCGTACAGGAAGACGGCGAGGAAGTATACGTACACCGCCGTTCCGTACAGGAATACCAGTACCTTCTTCATGTGTGTTTCCTTTTCTCGGAAATGGTGAATATGGTGCCGGTTCTCGGAATAGAGCGCCGTGGTGCCGCCGGCTCGGGCCAATAATATACTGATTTAGTCTATAATAGTTCTCCATTTATGTCAAGACTTTCCCGCCGCCGTACGGGACGGCGGCGGGACGGGACCGCCCCCGGCTATTTCAGCAGCAGCATCTTTTTTGTCGCCGAGTGCCGGCCGGCGCTCAGCCGGTAGAAATAGATGCCGGTCGCGACCGGGGATCCGGAATCATCGGTGGCGTCCCACTCAACCGAGTGATCGCCCGCCGCCAGGTCACCGTCCACCAGCGTGGTGACTCTTCGGCCGAGTACGTTGATGATGTCGAGCCGGACACGGCTTCGCCGCGGCAGGCTGAAGTCGATGGTCGTGGTCGGGTTGAACGGATTCGGGTAGTTCTGGGCCAGTTTGAACGAGTGCGGCAGCAGTTCGCCGTGTCCGCCGTCGTTAACCGCCGTCGCGACATCAACCACGGTGGTATCGTCCCAGGTGCCGTTTTGATCGGTGTCGATCAGCAGAGTCGCCGGGACGGCATCGAGCGTGCCCCAGGCCGGTTCGATCCGTATCGTCGTATTTGCTCCCAAATCAACCGGCGTCAGCGACTGGGTGTACTCGTCGGCCCCCATCGCCGGATCGGAGTTCCAGAGAATCAGGACGAACTGCTTGGCCGAACCGGTATTCCAGACCGTGACCGCACCGGCGGTATCGATCGAGACCGCAGTGGAGTCGTCCTGAGCCATGGCGAGACTGTCGAGTTCCGCGAAGCGCTCAGCGCCGACGGTGTTGAGACCGATGGTTGTCAGATTGATCTTCTTGGTCGTCGTGTCGGGATTGACCACCGACAGGCCGTCGGCCAGCGACAGACGGTCGTCCTGATCAAGAGCGGCGTCGTTTCGCTCGTAGATGAAGGTGGCCGTATCGGACTGCCAGAAAAAGTCGGTTTTGGAAGCCGTGAAGCCGCTCAGTTCGACGGCATAGTTATCGACGGGCAGGTAGTAGCCTTTCGGATGGGTGTAGGCGTATTCCGGACCGGTAGGAAAGAGGGGCATGCTCGCGGAATCCTCGCGGTACTCCTGGCCGTGCACCCAGCCCACGTGCTGTCCGAGCGAGTTGGTCATGAGGATGTCTTCCGAGGCCGAGGTGTACACGGTTGCATTGCCGGAGGCCAGCGGCCGCCGGTATGGTCCGAGGGCGTCGTCGCTGGCGTACCCCTCGTACTCGGTGATCTTAGCGGTCGGGTACATGGGACTGTTGGTGTCTCTGGCGTAGTAGGGATCGAAGCGCCAGACGTTGTTGATCGAGTCGATCCGGACGATGCGGGCGGTATCCCGGGGGGCGTTGTTGTCGTAGACGTACATGTGGTAGATGCCGACACTGTCGGGCACGTTACATATGCGGTAGGGCAGGACGGCGTGGCCGAGGCCTTTCCAGACGGAATCGATCGGCATCACCGGGGTGGAGTCGTTCACCTTGACCGTGTCCCACTCCCGCCAGTTAAACGTCAGGAATCGGGGAATCGCGGCGAGGAATCCGTCACGGATCTTCTGCATGGTCTCGACGATAGGCATGTCATAGGCCTGATCCCCGAACTCCCTGAATTTCCGGCCTTTCTGGTAGATCCAGTACTTGTTGATAGTCGTGCGGTAGAAACTATCGACGGGGATGGGATAGAGGTTATCGGGTGGATAGAAAACGTTGGGGGTGTTCCAGCCCCGGTATTTGAACCTCAGCAGGGCGGTGGCGGCAAAGCCGTAGCAGCTTCCCCCCCATTTGCAGAGCATTTCATACCATTGCGTGAGGATGCGGGGCCGCGGCCGCGATGGATCGCCGTTGCGGTAACAGTAATCGGGGCCCATGGCATCGACATAGGTGAACCAGTCGGGGAAGTTCTTTTTGTCCGAGGTGTCGGGGTATTCCTCGAATCCGGAGTAATCGAAACTGTGTGCGATTGAATCGGGCCACATGTTCGACTCGTAATTGCCGAACGACCAGTCATGGAAGCCGATGGTAAACGGTTCGTCGTAATAGGTGCCGCCGGCCCGCTGGAGCCAGTGTGAATCGAGGTTGGAATCGGCTGTGATCGTGAAAAACGCTCCTGATTCGATTGCCGCGCACGGATGCTCGCCGTCGGCGATGCGAATCTCGCAGAAAGCAGCGTTCGTGTCGGGAATGAGCCAGGGGAGCGCGCCCCGTTTGGCGTCGGCGTCGTCGTGGATGATCGTCCAGGTCAGGCCGCTGTCGAGCGAATATTCGACCGCCGCCAGGCTGGCGGTGGTGGCTGTGTCCCAGCGTATGATGCCCACATCGCCGTACCGAAGGGTATCACCGGCCGACGGTGCGGTGATGACAAAATCGGCGGCGTCGGCCCGCGAGCGGAGCCCGGCCCAGACCGAAATACCGACCGCCGCCTTCGTTCCGGCCCGGATGAAACGGCCCCCGACAACGAGGGCGCTGTCGTACGCCGCCAGCGTCTTCACTTCGTTCGAGGTGCCGGAATCGATCGGGGTCCACTCGAGGCCGTCCCAACGCGCGAGGTGGCGGGCAACCACGGGCTGGCTGCCGAGATAGGCATTATCCTGCGATGCGAGGTACAGGTCGCAGCCGACCGTGAGCAGACGAGTGGGAATTCCCGAACTCATGCCGCCGGCATACGGGATCCACAGGCCGTTGTGCCAGACGTGCAG
>CAYPYM010000258.1:0-5225 GCA_964414435.1 uncultured Ignavibacteriales bacterium
ACGGTGCCGCTGATCTCGCGATCGACCACCAGCGCGACCGGCGCCTTAGCCGGGACCTGTTCGGTCGCCGGCTGCTTCGGGCCGCCGCACGAGATCAGCACCGGGCCGATCGTTGCCAATACGACGAAACGGATTATTTTCATATGAGAGATCAGAATCCGGGATACACGGTCAGGGCGAACTGCCGGTCGCTCGCCATCGGGTCGAGCTGCAGTTCGAACCGCGCGCCGCCGATCGACCAGTCGACACCCTCGGTGCGGTTGGCCCGGCGGGCATCGATCGCCGCGTCGATGGCGGAGACCACCCGGTTCAGGACGGCGATACCAATCATGAAATTGGCCCGACGGTACGATTCCCGGCTCATGTTTTTGAGATCACGATACACCTGCTGCTCGGCGGCGGTCTGCCAGTGCCAGTGGTTATCGGGGGTGTCGAACAGGTACGGCCGCTCGCGATCGCCGACCCGCCCCTCGGCATTGTACTGGTTAATGTCGTCGTAGAAACCGACCCAGTCGAGAAAGTCGTCCGACTTCCCTTCCAGCTGGGCGTCGGCGTGGTCGTCGCCGTACTCGATGTAGTCGTCCTTCTTCCAGCTCCCATACATGCGGAAGCCGCCGTAGGCGATCCAGGTCACGATCTCCGCCCCGAAGAAGTACTTCGCCTTGGCCTGATAGCCGGTGTAGTACTGCCCCAGCCCCGGGAGGAGCGCCGAATACAAAACGGCCCGGCCGACCGATTTGGGGCCGCCGCCTGTTTTCGGCCGGTTGGCATCGTCGGTCACGAACGCTCCGTCATCGTCGGTGGCGGCGAGAACGCTCTGTCCCGACGGCTGCAGGCCGATTTCGATCTGCGACGTCACCGGCGTCGGCATCAGGTCGATCGCCTGACTGCCGCCGGCCAGGACCAGAATCAGGACGACTGCAAGAAGACTCCCTTTCATGCTACCCCGCTTCAAAATTTGTAGGTCACGCTGATCCATGGTGTATCGCGCTTGCTGTGCATGGACTTCAGCGACGGCTTGAATCGCAGGCTCGAGAGGAAGTTCGCGTCGCTGTCGCCCGACGATTGCTCTTCAATCGCGCGATTGTGCGCCTTAGTGGTAACAAACGCTTCGAAGGCGCTCACGACGTGGTTGGCCAGCGCCAGCATCAGCATCTTCGTGGCCTTGTTGAATTCCCGGTTGGCGACATCCCGCATCGTCTCGTACGCATCGCGGTGCTCCGATTTCGGCACTCCGGAGGCGTCGATGAAACGCGGCGGCGGATTGCTCACGCTGAACGAATCGAGCGTCTTGTCGTTCAGCTCGGCGTCGTCCCAGCCCCACGCGAACTGGTCGTATTTCCCCGTCATTTCATAGAACTGCTGAGTGTTCGTCGTGGGCAGGTGGTGGGTGAATTCCTCGTATTGCCCTATATCGATTTCGGTATCCACCGAGTCGTGGTAGGTCCACAACAGGTAGGTCTTGTAATCATCCCGGCTCCAGTGGGCCCGATTGAACGCCTCGAACTCGGCCGTCCGGTCGTTGCCGTTGGAATGATACTTGCCGTGCAGCCCCCACGCGGCCGCCTCCACCCCGAGATAGACGAACGGGCGGATTCGGGCGCCCTCGTAGAACTGCCCCGCTCCCGGCACGATCAGGGAGAGCACAAACGCCTTGGCCGCTGATTTCTCACCCGGCAGCGACCCCTGGTCGGGTTCACCGGTGTAGGCCGGATCGACGCTGAACGACGTGATATCGCCCGAGGTCTGGGTGACCAGTCCATAGCGAAGGAGGTTCTGTTCGCGCTGGAGCGGCGACTGCTCCAGGTCGATCGCCCGAACCGGGAGACTGAACAGGCAGCCGAGCAGGGGAATACCGCCGCAGCACAGCCAGGTGAATAGTCGACGTCGTTTCATGCGCTCTCCTCTATCTGATAATGGCAATGTCCGTAAAAGCAGTCTTCGACTCGGTGTCGAAATCGACCTGGAGCCGGCAGCGATAGACGCCCGGTGTCACGTTGCCGCAGTCCCAGACCTTCTCATTATCGACGCCGCCGGTCGTCGGGCCGTTGAACGCCGCTATTTCCGTTCCCGAGAGATCGTAAATGCGAATATCGACCCGCTGGGCGTCACGACCAAGAAAATACCTGATGGTCGTCTGGCCGTTCTCGACCGGGTTCGGGTAATTGTAGAACCGATGATCGTCGAAGGCGTCGGCAAACTGCTTGATCGCGCCGAGCCGGTTCTGGTCGAACCGCAGCGATCCGGCGGCGTCGGCGCCGCCCATCGGCCAGTAGTTTCGGGTCGTATCGGCATCGGTGCGCCACAGGTAGAACCAGCCGTCGGCTCCGAGAAAGCCGAGCTTGCCGCCGGTAGAATCGTGAACGACAACCGGCGAGCCGGCGCCGAGTTCGCCGGCCGAAAGCGGGAAGCCGTAAGCGAGTTCATATCCAAACGCGTAGATGTTTCCCCACTCGGTCGGGAAGATGGTTTCGGGCTGACCGCCCCGGGCGATATCGGCCACCACCGGCGGCGAGATGACATCCTGATCAGGATAGCGGTCGTCGACCTGCAACGGATAATTCCTAAGCAGGGTGAGAAAGCGATCGACCGCGACAACCTGATCGACGCCGCCGAAAATCAAATCGGGGTAGCCGTCTTCATCAAGATCCGCCGCCACCGGGTTCGTCGTGACCGGCACGCCGATATTCTTCTCGCGGAGGACACTCATCGTCATCGGAGTCGCGTTGACATCGACCGAGACGAGCACAGCGTCACCATCGGGCGAGCAGGCGACAATTTCGGGGGTGCCGTCGCGGTCGACATCGACCGAGATCGGGCCGAAGGAGTAGTAGCCGTCGAGCGTGAACGTCGCAGAGGTGCCATCGGGGAGAATCGTGTAGAACCGGGTCTGCGGCGAGCCCGTCCCGAGTGAATCGCCGGCCAGCAGCATAAGGCCGTCACCGACCCGGCAGATGCCGTGGTAGACTTCGTTGTCGAAAACACCGAGCGAAAATGGCGCGGTGGTTGATTTGTCGTTCTTGTAGAGAATCCGACCGGTCGAGGTCAGCACGTACAACTGGTCGCCGAACGTCATGGCGATCGGGATACCCGAGGTAAACCCGGCCACCGCGACCAGATCGGCCTGTCCGTTGGCATCGGAATCAACCGCTTTGACGAGGAAGATTCGGCCGCTCGCCGGGCCGGTCGCAAACGCGACCGCGACCATGATGGTGTCGGTACTGACTCCGAAGTCACCGGCGACCGGACCCGCCGTGATATCGTCGGTGAGCTGCATCAGCAGCGGCACCGGGAAGGGCTGGCCGGGATTGATACTGGCATAGGCCGTGTCGTAATAGAGCGGTGTCGACGCATTGCCGTAGAATTTCCGAAGGTAATTCTCACCGTCGGTGGTGACCGCCGAGAGCAGCTTGCCCGAGGCAAAGATGATCTCATCGGTGCCGTCGCGGTTGAGATCGGCCACGATCGGGGACAGCGGGTAAATCGGATTACCGGCTCGCACCGGGAAATTGTCGACCAGGCCGTCGGTCTCCACATCGAAGCGCATCAGCGTGTCGTGAATCGTGATGATCGCGCCGGAGGTGTCCATCACGCGGGAGATGTCGGTGACACGAATATGTGTGTCATTGCCGGAGTTGTCGATCGTGGGTGGATTGGTGTTCGGCGTGAAACTGGTGTTGCCGTCGTCGCGATAGAGATCGGCCTGATCGCCGTAGCCGCGGCGGTAGTACCCGCCGAAATCGATGATGCCGTCGCCCTCGACCAGCGCGATGAATTTGCGGTTCGGATCCCATTGAAGCTGGTTGTCGTCGAAATTGTTGTCGCCGTCACCGTTGTAGTCGAGCCCCGCGACCGCTTCATCGACGTGATAGATTATCATTCCCGAACCGGGCATGAGAGCGTCGTATTCGCGGGTCAGGTCGCCCTTGACGTATTGGCCGTTCTGCTCGAATACCTGCACCGGCCCGAGGAGGACATCGGTGACTGAATCCTGAAGGACGCCGGTCTCCACGCCGTCATACTCCTCCACCCGGTTCTCGAGAAGATAGTACTCCTTTTCCGAGATGGGAATGCGGGCGACGCGGATACCGGCCGCTTCCATTTCGGCTGCGGCGATTTCGATACCGGTGCCTTTGCGGAAATCGTGCACCTGGACGAACCCGAGATGCGCCCGCGACCAGGCGCAGGGAAACAGCGGAATACTGCCGAAAACCCGCCCGACCTTAAATCCGAAATCGACCCCGGTGCCGAATCCGTTGTCGTCCATGAGCGCAAAGTCACCGAGCTGGGTCATGAAGGTGCGGGTGTCGTAGAGGTCGACCAGCCCGAGCTGGTGGCCGAACTCGTGCGCCATCACCGCGTTGAGGGCGGTGGCGCGGTTATCCTGACTGGCCGTCTCCGGCATCATCAGGGCGTTGCGAACAAAATGCGTCCCGTTGTCGACCGCAACCGAATCAAAAAACGAAATGTAACCGGTGTAGAGGTCGTTGCAGGTCGGCGGGAAACCGATATCGTTCTGGCGATCCGACCCGGCATGGAACAGGAAAATCGACTGGTAGGAACCGAAATCGATCTCCGGATTGGTCGTATCCATTACCTGGATTGCATCCACGAAATAGTTCTCCAGCCCGGCGACGACCTCGCTGAAATCGCACCGGCCGTAATAGCTCATCTCGTGCGGCAACTGGTACACCGAATCGGGCTGTTTGGGATAGACGTCCCACACCAGCGTGATCTTGCCGTCGGAGACGACCTCATAGTAACGCGAGAGCGCCCGCATGAGCGCGCTGAAATAGGCGGTATCGTGCGGCGGCGGGTCGATCCAGTGACCGACCGAATCGTAGTAGTTGGCCGAATCGGTCTCATTGTCGCGGGGACGAGACAGGTCCATATGACCGCGGCCGGTCGTGTTGGGGTCGTCGACCTGCTCGTACTGGAAATTGAACCGGCCGACGAGGACGTGAATCGTGTCCAGGAAGTCGGCGGCAAGCGCCTGTTTCGGCAACGACCAGGGGTTGTCGCGGGTCAGGCCGAGATCGATAACATCACCCGGTTTGGGGGTAAGACAGTGACGGAACACCCGGTTGCTATCGGATGCCTCTCTCTGCGGCCGGGCGATATCACGTACCGTGAGAACCCGGTCGCCGGCGGCGGCTGTCGCAGCCGCCGCCAGCACCAGTGCGATTATTGTCAGGCGAAACACGAAGTCCTTTCGTATGTCCACG
>CAYPYM010000259.1:0-5212 GCA_964414435.1 uncultured Ignavibacteriales bacterium
ATCGATACGATCCAGTTCGCCCTCACGGTGGGTGCCGCGGCCAGCACCGATCCGGCCGGTGCTCCCAGCCCCTTGGAGAGCGCCACCGAGACGAGGTCGAACGACGCGGCGAGTTCGGCCGGGCGGCGACCCGATCCGACCGCCGCATTCCATAGCCGGGCTCCGTCGAGATAGGTCGCAATGTCCTTTTCCTTCGCCAGGCGGCAGATGCGTTCGGCCTCGTTCTGCGGGAAGATGACACCGCCGGCGCGGTTGTGTGTATTCTCGACTTCAACCAGCGTGGTAGGCGGATAGATAATGTGCCCGCGCGGCTTGATGGCGGCGGCAAAGTCGTCGGCGGTGAAGCGGCCGCCGTCGCCGATCGCGGTGAACTGCACGCCGGCATTGGCCCCCGAGGCGCCCGTTTCGTGCCACACCGCATGGCTCCCCTGCGACACGATGACATCGTCGCCGGGACGGGTGAGCGTGCGCAACGCGGTCTGGTTGGTCATGGTCCCCGACGGGAACCAGAGCGCCGCCTCCTTGCCGAGCAGGTCGGCAACCTGCTCCTGGAGGAGGTTGACCGACGGATCCTCCCCGAACTGGTCGTCGCCGACCGGTGCCGCGGCCATGGCGGCGCGCATTTCCGGAGTCGGCAGGGTAACCGTATCGGAGCGCAGGTCAATGAGCTCGTTATCGATCATGGGCGGAACCTCGCGAACGGCCGCGGTCGGGCGGCCCGATTTGTTTCACATTATATAACGGCGCGAACGGCCGGGTTCGCAGAAGATTCTGTTGTCCGAATTCGGTCAGCGGGATTCGCCGGAGGTCAACGGCGGTATCAGGAGATCCATCCGACCGAAGTGACCGATCTTGCGGAAGTCTAAGAGCACACTGTCTCTCAGAATGGCAGGGACGGACGGGATTTCCGCAAGAACGATTATCGGCGGGTCCCGGCGAAGGTCCTCAACCGCCTCGAGCAGAATGGCGTCGTCGTACTCCAAATGGTAGTACCAGTCGACCGGCGTGGGGTTGCGTCGGTCCGTAAGAAAGTAAAGCGCCGGGTGGTCGGGAAAGACAAAAATAGGATCTCCGGGATAGGTGAGCTCGTCGACCGCCGTCAGCATGTCGTCAAAGGTCTTCACGTTTTCCGGCGTGGAATAGATCCCTCTCAACAACGGCCAGGTGAACTCGGCGGTCAGCTGCGCGACCGGGGCATCGTGATATACAAATCTGGATTTGTTCTCGACTCCGACCACTATCAGGACCGCCGCCAGCAGGTAGGCGCCGAGCGCGAACCGTTTCCGGTCCGACGACACCTCGAACAGCACCAGCGCCAGTGCAACTGCGGCGCCGGCCCCGATGTGAGAGAAGACGAGGCCGGAGTAGTTGAGACCCGCCTGATACTGAATTGCGATCGCGACGATGAACACCTTCCAGAGGCCGCGCATGTCCCTGTCCGGCGACGCGCCGGCAGGATCCCGACCGACCAGCAGCGAAATCAGGGTGAGCAGGGCGACCGTGTAGGTGAAATAGACGATCGAGTACGGCAGAAGGTAGTCGGCGCCCCATATCCGATGCACGAAGATCGCGCCGGTCCCCGCGGCTAAGGGGAAGAGGAACCACCGTCGGCGGTTCGCAAAGTACAGCAGCAGCGTCGTCGCGATCAGCGGCAGCGCCTTGAGGAAAGCACCGGCATGGTTCTGAAAGAGCGTGAACGACAGCGTCACATTGGAGCACTCGCGCGGCAGGGTGATGACATTCGCGAAAAACGCGCCGAGCCGGCCGGTGGCCAGCAGCCAGATTCCGAAGACGGCCGCCGGAATGGCGAAACCGAGCCAGAATCGCATTGTTTCCCGGAGATTCAAGAGCGCAAGATCGCGGCGGATAACGCGAAGCACGATCGACAGGAGTGGAACGAGCACGATCAGCGTTGCAAAGTTCTGCTTGCACAGGCCGGACAGAAACACCGCGACACCGAACAGCACGAAGCGGCGGTGGTAAAACAACACCAGGCCGATCGAAGCGAAAAAGACGGCATCGTACGTGTACCAGGGGAAATCGAGCATGAGCGTGCCGACAAGGTATCCAACGACCAGCAAAAGCAGGAGCGGCAGTTTGCGAACATACGAATAGTACACCGATGACACGATTATGACCATCGCCGTCGTTTGAATGACGCAGAAGATCCGCGCGGCGAGAATCGTATAGTAACTGCCGAACAGCGCGATCAGCGCCGCCTGCAGATAGATCGAAAGAGGAGTACGGAAAAAGTAGAATTCACGGTAGGGGAGCTGCCCGCCGAGAATACGCATCGCCAGCGACTGGAGGTAGCCTTCATCCATCGACGGCTGGTAACCGAGAGGCAGATACTTGACGTTGTAGGCGGTGACCAGCAGAAGGAAGATCAGGTACGGCCAGTATTGCCTGAACATGGTCAGGTACGCACCGCCCGTACGTTGTTCCGCAACTTCGCCCATTACAAACATACGTATGCGGAATTTCGAACGGAAATCAAGCTATAAGGCGGACAGGACAGGCCCCGCCCGGCCCGGTTAGTCTTCCGCGGGATATTGTCTCCGACCGGGAGAGGGTCCGGGCAGCGGCCGGGCCGCCCGGACTCAGCAAATATCGCGATTACTTCGTTTCGTGGAACAGCATCGACGCCGGTATCGCCTGCTTCGGCAGTCCCGGACCGGCGACCGACAGCTTCAGGGCTTCATCACCCTTGCCCTGGAACATTTCGACCACAATCGGATAGACACCCGCTCTCAGTCCAACCAGTCCGGTCAATTCGTAATCGCCGTGAAGGCCGTCGTTATCGACCAGCAGGGAATCGGCCACGTACAAGCGGCTGCCATCGTCGGAGGCGAGCGAGAAGGCATAGATGCCGTCGGCCGGCACCCGGACGAATCCACGGAATGTCAGGCCGTAGTCTTCGTCGCGGGCCGAGGCGGGAATGGCCACCGTGTCGGCGGTGAAGGAACTCACCGCGGTCAGCGTGTCGAATCCGGGAAGCCGCTGCCACTCGCCTTCGTAGTAACCGGCGTCAAGGCCGGGCACGAGCGCGCCGGTGGTTACGCCGCTCCTGAGATCGAGCCGGTTGACGGTTTTCGCCGCGACAAACTGATCGCGGTAACCGGCCCTGATCGCGCGCGCCTTGACCGTCGTCGTGTTGTCAACCGTAACCGGCCCGGTGTACTGCGCGGAGGAAGCCGTCGGCTCCGAGCCATCGAGAGTGTAGTGGATGTCGACCGCCGGGATCGGCGAGGACATCGTCAGTATCGCCTGCCCCGCGAACGAGGAACTGTCGGCCGCGATTCGCACGAGCGTGTTCTGCGTGCGATCGTAGAGCGGCTGCACCGGAACCACATCGCCGGCGGGTTTTGTCGTCAGCGTCGCGGCCAGTACCCGAACGTTGCTGTCGGCCGGGAGCGTGAGAGTCCTGGCGCCGGGCGTGATCGGCAGTTCGATCTGGAAAAGATAGCTGAAGCGATAGATGTCGTTTTCACATTCGGCGGTATGACGGTGCCCACCGTACCAGGCAACCGGCAGGCGGTTGATATAAGACGGCGCGATTTCATCCGGCGACGTCACCATCTGGCCGTCGGCCATGCGATTGTTCCACTGCCCGATCGGCTCGGCCCAATCCTGAAGATCGACCGGGTATGTATCGTCATCAACGACAAAACTCGTGCTGGCCGGACCGTTCACCGAGGCCGCCAGCAGGTAGAGGCGGTCGTATTTCCCCGATGGCAGCGCGATCTGCTGACCGTCACAGGCGACCGCATTCATGGCGCCGTCGGCTTTCGGCCCGAACAGAAACGGCGTACCGAGATAGTCGAGCGTGTCGGGGAGCAGTTCGCCGGCCATACTGTAGCCGTGGCCGTCGAAGTCGCCGTCGCACCGGGACGCATTGGTGCTGATGCCGTCGACATTGAACGGCAGCGGCACGACGGCCGACGCCGGTTCGGCCCGGACACTCTTGTCCGAGGGCGCGAGCGTCACGGCAAACGCCTTCGGCTGATACGGCGTGAGTGAGAATTGCAGTTTGCCGTCGACAATCTGCGCCGGGCCGACTTCGTCCTCGACACCGTTGATCTCACGCGCCGTGAGGACGGGGCGATCGAACGTCGCGATCACGTTGTCCTGCTTCCGCCCGTTGAGTTCCCGCACGCGGATCACGATCTCGTCACTCTCTTCGGCCATCTTGGTCGCGCAGATCATGACGGGCGGGGTCTCCGAAGAGTTCGCTCCGCTTGAGAGGCTCACGAACGAATAGGTTTTGCCGAGGCCGCCCTCGTGCGGATCAACCCGAAACGCCACGAGCGGCTGATTCAACCGCGCCGCCTGCCAGGCCACTGCGCCGTCGCGCCAGTCACCGGCGTGACCCTCGACAGCGAACGTCAGTTCGTGGTGTCCCTGATCCTGTGATGCCTGGTCGCCGACCCATTCCCAGCCGTCGGCAACCCCCGGCGTCCGCACCAGCGAGAGCCGGATCGTTGCCGAGTCGGGGTGATCCCAACCGTAGCGGCAGTCGTTCATCACCGCCACGCCGTACTCGCCGCTGCGCGCTGTCAGATCGGCCCATTGTTGGGCCGGCACTTCGTACCGTTTGTCGAAATCGGGGCCGCGTTCGATCGTGCCGAGGCCGAGGTCGTAGGCGGCGCTGTCGTTGGCGGTCGTCGTGGGAATCGCCACCTTGAGCAGTTTCGCCGTTTCGGCCCAGTCGATATCGGACTTGAACCCGACCCGGTTACCGGCCTCGCCGGTAGCCAGGCTGATTGTCGTGTTGATGACGGAATGATCGGTCTTCTGCACGATATGCAGGGCGACTCTCGTGCGGCCGTCTTCGGCGATACGGATCACCGGCTGCCCCGAGATGAGGTCCAGCGGCGCCGCGGTGATGTCATCATAGTCGATCTCCCATGCCGGCCAGCGCTTCGGCGTGTCTTCGAGAAGCTCATAGCGGATCGGCGCCGAAAGCAGCTCCCTGTTCGCCTTTTTGTCGAGAATCGACGCGACCTCGCCCTTATTGTTGACCGTCACCCGGTAGCGCTCGTTTTCAAGTGAACTGTCACCGACCTTCAACCCGGTCTCGATTTCGCTGGGCGTTTCCGAGGCCCGCACATCATAGACGGCGTACCCGCTTGACGGCACGCTGGCGAGGAAACGCACCCGGACCGAATCGCCGGGGAGCAGGGTGGCGTCGGCGGCTACCTCGTTACCGTCG
>CAYPYM010000260.1:0-5183 GCA_964414435.1 uncultured Ignavibacteriales bacterium
CGCTCAGCCTATGGGCCAACCAGGCCACGACGCGTGCCGTGAGCCAGGCACGCCGGCTGTGGAAGATCCAGCTCAACGTGGACTACACGTTCCAGGGCCAGGACCGCGACGAGGTGGCGCGGCAGATCGAGCTCACGCTGGACGCCATGATGCGCTGCGTAGACGCGCTGCCCGCGTCTAGCACCACTATCCTGGCCGCTGGCGAAGAGGAGTACGCTACCGTGACGTTCACGGACCTGAGTGACGTGATCCAGGCCTCGGCCGGTGACATCACGACCTACGGGCCGATCCACGCCGGTGTGCGCATGAGCACGCCGGTGATCCAGTACGAAGCCGTAGTGATCTCATGAGCGGCGACGGCGAGAGGGGGAACGGAGAATGACGCTATACCGAGACGGCTGGATTCGCGGCTGCGCGTTCGCGGGCACGGCGGGAGGGCTGACGTGCCTGGAATGCGGCGGAGAGTTCGGGGGTGTCGAGGCATTCAAGCGCCATACTTCCCGATGCCCCGGGAAGGCCGAGGCGGCTGCACAGGCCGCGGCGCCCCCGGCTTCCGCGCCGGTGAAGAAGGCCGCCGCCAGGGCCAAACTGGCCAGCAGCGCTACGGCGGCCGCCGACGTGAAGAAGGGTCCGGCCCGTGCGGCGGCCGAGCCCAAGCAGCAGCCAGAGGAAGAGAAGAAGGCTGAGCCCGATGACGCTGAGTCGTGACGGATGGATAAGCGACCGCCCCTTCTGCCTGATACGCGAGCGCGACGGGACGCCGGTGGCCTTCCACTGCCTTCGTTGCGGTACGGAGACGGTCCCGGATCAGGAAGCGTTCGCGAGCCACTTTTGCCACAAGTCGAAGGCCAAGAAGGAGATGACGCACAATGACTGAGCTTTTGCGGTTCCAGGGCCTCCTCGGCAAGATCGAGAGCGCCTACAAGACGGATCCCACGCCTTCGACTTCGACGGACGGCATCCAGGTCGAGGAGGCGCTCCACAGCAATATGACGTGGGGCTACCTGGAGGAGAACCTGCGTGAGAACCTCGCGGGCTCCGCCATGGGGCGCTACGGCCAGGAAGTGCCGGTGGGGCGCTGGATGAACATCGAGATCACGGCAGCGCTCAAGGGCACGGGCGCGGCCTACACGGCGTCCGTGAAGCCGGAGGTAGACGTGCTGCTACGCGCCTGCGGGCTGACCGGCACGGTAGGCGGCAGTACGGGCGCGGAGACGCTGACCTACTCGATGGCGTCCACGGGCTTCGAGTCCTGCACGCTATGGGTATACTCCGGCTCGAAGCTCTATAAGGTGAACGGCGTGCGCGGCAGCGTGAACTTCATGTTCACGCCGGGCCAGGTCCCGACCGCGGTCTTCACCATGCGCGGGTACCTGGCGTCGGTGACGCAGCTCGATCTCCCGACGATCAGCTACCCGTACAGTACGATCATCCCGCCGGTGGTCAAGGGCGCTGGGCTGACGCTCAACAGCGTGGATCCGGCCGGGTTCGACGACCTGAGCCTGGACCTGGGCTGTAAGACGGTCGACCTGCCGAACGGCAATGACGCGGACGGCTTCGCCGGCGTGGTGGTGACGGACTACGATCCGCGTATCAAGCTGACCATCGAGCGGGCGGCGCTTTCCGCGTTCGATCCGTACACGCTCCACCAGAACGGCACGCGGTTCGCCTGGGACTGGTCAGTGGGAACGGTCCAGTACAACCAGATCGCCTTCTCCGGCGGCGCCGGCCGCATCGTGGCCCACTCCGGGCCGGAGAAGGACGGGCTGGCTATGACGCAGCTGGAGATCCAGGCCCAGCACTCGGACGCCGATACGGAGGATGCCGTTACGATCGTCTTCAGCTGATGAAGTTGGCGAGCGGCGTTCATTGCGGCGCGGGCCGCTGGCGGACGCCACCGCGAGGGGACTTCATCCACCCCCGAGCGGTCCAGGTTCGAGTCCTGGCTCGCCAGTTCCCGCCCCCTCCGCGGGGCGGTACAACGCAGAGCGACGGTCCGGGCGGGTCCCGCCTGAACCACCCGGTAGCCCCGGGCCGACGCCAGAAGGCGCGGGCGGCGTCCGCCGTAGCCGCGCGTTATCCACGTAACCCGTATGGGCCAGCCAGGAGGAAGACCGGGATGGAACTACCCGCCAAGAAGGAGACGCTGAAGGTGACGCTGGAGCCCGGCGTCATCGGGGTATACCGCACGCTCTCGAACCAGGAGCTTGCGGCGATCTGGGACCGCAGCGGCATGCAGCTGGAGAACGGCTCAAGCCAGCCGCGCCCGGACGGGACGGTGGAGGTCCAGCTGAGGGCCTCCCTGTCTGAGCTGGTACGTACGTCCGAGGAGCATCTCGTGGGGTTCGAGGGCGCTGACGCGCCGACCTTCGACGGCGGCCCGTTCAAGCCGGGCAACCCCGGGCACCTCAAGCGGCTGAAGCCGACCTGGGGCGTGACGGCCGGCTCGGAGCTGATCTCGGACGCCGTGATGACGCGGGAGATCCAGGGAAACTCAGAGGCGCCGGCCGCGCCATCGCCAGAGGGTTCAACCCCTTCGGCCACAGCGGGCTCAGCCGGCGCGAGCGAAGGCTAGTGTATAGCTGGGCGATGCTGGAGAACTGGGGCAAGACCCCGGTGGAGTTGGGTCTCAGCAGTTGGGACGAGGTGGACCCGTGGTGGGGAGACGCCATGCTCCTCATCTCGGAGGGCTTCGAGACAACGTCGAAGTCGAACATCGTCAAGTGAGGTAGCGAGCCGTGGCAGGCGAAGTCATCACCATTACGATCAGCGCGTACGCGGAGCAGGCGCTCAAGGAGTTCGACAAGACGGCGCGCGGCCTGCGTGCCGCCTCGGATCGTATGCGCGACATCGGTACTACGATGACGATGGGGGTGACGGTACCGATCGTTGCGCTCGGGGGCGCCGCGCTCAAGATGGCGGCGGACTTCGATCTGGCTACGCGTGAGGTCAGTACCCTGACGCAGGGTACCGTCGAGCAGATGGGCGCCGTCAAGGCGCAGCTGCTGACCCTCTCGACGATCGTACCTGAGAGCGCTATCCAGCTGACGCGCGGCTTGTACCAGACCATCAGCGCCGGCGTGACGAATATATCCGACGCCATGAGCGTGCTGAGCGTAGCGGCCAAGGCGGCTACCGCGGGTCTGTCTGATACGTTCACGGCCGTAGACGCGATCACTACGGTCTTGAACGCCTACCAGATGGCGGCTCAGGACGCGAGTAAGGTCTCGGACATGTTCTTCACCACGATCCGACTCGGCAAGGTGACGTTCCCGGAGCTAGCCTCGTCAATAGGCCAGGTCGCGACGACGGCCGCACTGGCCGGCATCTCGATCAACCAGCTGGGCGCCATGATCGCTACGATGACCAAGTTCGGCTTCCCGGCCGAGGAGGCGGCCTACAGCTTGAACCGCGCCATCCTGACCCTCATCAATAGCACGCCCAAGGCGATCGCGGCCGCCAAGAAGCTCGGCATCGAGTGGGACATGACCGGCCTTAAGACGCGCGGGTTCATAGGGCTGATGGCCCAGCTGAATGAGAAGACGCATGGCGATCTTGATCTCATGGCCCAGGTCATCCCGCAGATCCGCGCGTTCCGCGCCGTCTCGATCCTGGGCGGCCAGGGCCTCCAGGAGTTCCAGCGTGAGATGGGCGTATTCGCCCATGACCTCGGCGCCGGCGAGACGGCGTTCCAGCGCATGATGGGGGCCGCCCTCAATACGGCGAAGGTGCTCAAGAACCAGCTCAACGCGGCCCTCATCCAGCTGGGTACGGCGGCCCTGCCCCCGGTCATCACGGCGGCCAAGGCGGCGTCGGACGTCCTGCTACCTCTGGCCCGCGGTACGGCTGAATTGTTCACCGCCTTGCCGGGGCCAGTACGCGCCGCGACGATTGCAGTCATGGCGTTCACGGCCGCGCTGGGACCCATGGCGCTGGCCCTCTCGCTGGTCCTGCGCTCCGTAGCGTTCCTGGCCGGGACCGCGGGGATAGCCCTGCTGGGCAGCAAGCTGAGCCTAGCCGCCACGGCGATCGGCGTACTCGGCCTAGAATACGTACCCGCGCTTACGACAGCGTTCATGGCGCTCGGCCCCGCTGTAGCCTTCCTGGCATCCCCGCTAGGGATCGGGCTACTAGTCGTATCCCTCGGCGTACTGGCGCTCGCGTTCGACCACGCGCGGAAGTCCGCAGAAGACGCGCAGGATGCGTGGACCGAGGCGGTGGCCAAGGCGCAGCAGCGTGCGACCGTAGACGCCAAGGCCATGGCAGACGCTACGACACCGGCGTGGGCCGCTGCCCTGAAGCTCTGGCAGGGTACGACGGAACAGCTGCGCCGCGCCGAAGCGCAACAGGCGCGCCTCCGGAAGCAGCTCGCCGCCGGGCCGCCGCCGGTAGACCGCCTGACGGGCAAGCCGGATGAGAAGGCGCTCAAGGCGTGGGTTGACCTCCAGACCCGGCTTGACGGCGTGACGAAGAGCATCGGGCAGATGAGGGCCCAGCAGTGGGGCCAGCTGGCTACGTTCCAGCAGCTTCAGGAGGCCGCCTTCAAGGCCGCTATGCAGCAGAAGAGCTACGAGGATGAGGACGCCGCGGCTGCCGCAGCCATGCAGCTGGCCTGGGACCAGGCCTACAAGATCAACACAGACCTAACGTCGAAGCTCAAGAGCACGCGGCAGCAGCTCGCTGAGCTCACGATGGAGCAGACGGCGTTCCAACAGGGATCGGACGAGTGGGCCAACGTAGGAAAGGCCATCGCGGAGGCGCGTACCGAGATCCAGAAGACGGAGATGGCCCTCAAGCTGGTGAACGCCCAGCTGGCGGAGATGACGCGGCAACGGATCGCGGCCATGCGGGTCACGGGCGGGATCCCCAGCGTGAGTCCGCTGACCGGATTGCCGCTGACGTCGCAGCTGGGCGTCCGGATGCCTACCGTGACGCTGAGCCCCGGTACGCGGCTCTACCAGTACGCCCAACAGCAGGCCAAGAACAAGCAGGCCAGCGCGCTGGGCGTACCGCCGGAGCTGTATGACGCGCTGGCACGTGCCGCGGCGAACGCGAAGATGTCGACGCAGGCCTACGCGGAGTCCTTGGGGCTTGTAGCGGCCAAGAGTCTGGACACGAAGTCCATTATGATCTCCGGGATGGGATCCATCGTAGCGGCGATGGCCGGCGGGATGACGTACATG
>CAYPYM010000261.1:0-5177 GCA_964414435.1 uncultured Ignavibacteriales bacterium
CGCCTGCACCGTCACCGAGTACTCGCCCTCGGCGACCCGGTTGCCGTTCTGGTCGGTGCCGTCCCACTCGAACGTATGCTTGCCCGGCTCGAGATCGGACTGGGTCAGCTTCGTTACCAGGTTGCCGTCGGCGTCGCGGATCTCCATCGTGAGATCACCGGCGTAGCGGTCGGTCGTCAGGGTGATTTTCGGATTCGAGGAACCGTCGTAATAGATCTTGTCGTACGACGCCTCAACCTCTTTGCCGATGAGTCCCGCCGCCATGACATTGTTCATCGATTGCATCTGGACATAACTCAGCTGGTTCGACTGCGAGATCCCGTCGGCGATATTCGTCATCTGCTCGAGCGACGAAAACTGCGCGAGCTGCGCGATATAGTCCTGATCTTCCATCGGATTGAGCGGATCCTGGTTCTGCAGCTTGGTGATCATAAGCTGCAGGAAATCGTCTTTCCCGAGCTGCTGCAGCGATCCGGTGTTGCCGCTGTTAGCGGCCGCCGACATCAGGCCGCCTACCGTTACATTGCTTACATCAGCCATCGCTTACTCCTATGCCAGTACATTCACTCCGCCGGCCCCGACATACCCGCCGCCCGACCGGTACGAGACCGGCGCGGCGGAAGCGATACCCGCGGATTCGTTTTCGAGATCAAAGAACCGTCCGCTGCGCGCAGCACGAGCCCACCGCGGCTGACGGTCGAAAAGTTGTTCGCGCGAAGCGTTCGGGTCGACCGTCACATTAATGTAGTCAACCTTGATATCCGCCCTGGCCAGCGCCTGAACCAACCGGTCGATCGAACCTTCCACCGCCTGTTTCGCCTGCTGGCTGTCAACCAGCACCGAGGCCCGCAGGTGGTCGTTGTGCACGTGCAGGCTGAGCCTCGCCGGACCAAGATGTTCCGGATCGAGCCGCAGCTGCACCGACTGTCCGCCCGGCTTGAGCGTCGTGCGGATATCGTCGGGCATGATAAACCGGGTCGGTACGGCCGACTGCTGGGTCCGATCAAGCGTGACTTCGTGCATGCTCTTCGCGAAATCGGGAAGCACCGTCGCCTGATCGGCCGGCTGCGTCATATTCGTTTTGTTGGTATCGGTGGCTTTCGAAAACAGTTCGAATCCACCGACCGTCGTTTCCCTGAGAAGGCCGCTGTCGGCGCCGGTACGGCCGCCGAGAATCGCCTGCTGCGCCGTGACAACCGTTCGGGTTTCGCCTTTGTCGAGCGCCTGCATAAACGTGTCGGGCTTGCTGCCCGCAATGTCTTTCGAATCGCCGTCGAGCCGCGCGCGAATCTGATTGCGATTGATCGTCGCCCTGAGCGCCACTTCCTGGCCGACATTCTCGCCGATCAGGCTGAGCTGCATCGGCTGGGCCGAGTCGACAGCGGCTTTCACCGCGCTCGGGTTGGCGATTTCGATCTTGAGCTCTTTGAGATTGACCGCCTCGAACGCTTTCGCGAGCAGCTTGCTCTGATCGCTCGATCCGTCGAGATCGAACCGCTGCCAGCCGTTGGGATTGACCAGTTGCGCCGTCTCGGGCGAGAGGTTGAGCGCATTCAGCGGAAGCGAGACGCGAATCGCGGAATCGACATTCACGGTACCGGCGGTGCCATCGGCCGGGGCGATCTGCAGGTTCAGGTTGCCGTTGGACACCGACCAGTCGAGAATTCGGTAATTGCCCTGCGGGAGATCGATCGGGAGGGCGTTGAGATCGCTGGCCGCGACCGGCGCATTGGGCATCAGCGCCATCAGCGCCTTGATATCCACAGCGCCGCCGCCGGAGTGCGCGAGCTTCGCGAACGGGTTGTCCGTTTCGACCGCGCCGCCTCCGAGAGGCGCCGTCTGTCTATTAATAAAGGCGATATCGTCGCCATCGCCGTCGTTATCGCCGTCGCCCTGACCGTACAGGTAGTTGCCGAACACGTCGCTGACATTGGTCAACGTTGAGGGCGCATCCGGAACCGCACGACCATCGAGTAGCGCCTTGAAGTCCGTCGCGAACGACGGTACCGCCTGCGGCAGATTCGTCTTGTCGGTGTTGGCGATTTGCGTGAGGAAACTATCGACCGCACTCTTTCCCTTAGACGGATTGCCGAGCAGCGACCCGAAGATCAGATCAAACGGCGTCGTTTCGCCGTGCGAGGCGACCGAGCCACCGACCGGATTGGTCTGGGTCGGGACAATCCCGAGAAGGAGGTTAAGAATGTTGGCCGACTGCGTTTCCATTATCTATTTCTCTGCGATCGTGATCATCTGTTTCGAGAGGTTGGCCGCGCGCTGGGCCGGCAGTAATTGCAGCACGGCGGCGGCGTTTTTCGCCTTCATCCGGGGGATAATCTGCACGACCGTGGCGTCGTCGAGATTGGACATCAGCCGCGCGACCGCGCGCGAATCCATGCCGTCGTAAAGCCGCGCCAGATTGACGATACGGGCCGATTCGGCCTGCTCGATCTGGAGGACTTTCCGGTCGATTTCGATCTGCTGGCGGTTGAGCTGCTTTTCGCGGGTGTTGAGCGAATCCTCGCGGGCGGCGAGGCGCTTCTTTTCTTTCGCCAGCCAGTTGACCGCCTCGAGCGAATCCTCGGCCGACATGCCGGTCTGGGTGCCGGCCAGATCGCTTTCGTTCGGCTGGTAGTCAAGGACCTCTAGATTTTTCATGATCGCGTCCATCACGCCGCTGTCACCCTCGTTGGCCATGAGCGAATCGAGTACCTGTTCGTCGGTGAGCGGCGGCTGGGCGGGTTGGGTCTGGGCGTGCTGTTCGGGGGCGGTCGCGGTGGCGGCCGGCTCGGCCGTCTGGGAACCGCCGAGGAACATGAGGGTGCCGAACGCGACGCCGATCACCACGACCACGCCGATCAGGCCGAATACGATGTATTTGACCAGGCCGCTTTTGGCCTTGGGGTCCGCCGGGGTCAGTTCGGCCTCGGGGGTCGGGGTATTATTGTTGGTCGTTTCAGCCACGTGTTTACTCCAATACAAACATTTTTCCGATGTCCCGTAATGCAGGGGCCGTGCCAAACGCGCCGATGCGATGTGAATCGGTTTATTTGCAATGGGTTACGGAATGCGATGCGGTTCGCATCCCATACTGAGTCGGGCTGAAACGGGAAAGATTTTCCGGGTGGTTGGGGAAGATTTGGGAGGGAATGTGAGAACTCAGTCGCATCGGGACTGAGTTGAGGTCACCCTCGCCCCTGCGCAAAAACGCCACCACTTCAACGACGATCGCTACTTCGAGCCTATTAATATGAGACTGCTCAATGCATACATGAACCCGCGGCCCCTCGCCCGCCTTCACCGTCGCGGCGCTATGATGCTTACACCGGGGGAAAAGCGCGAAAACACAAACCGAAAATTACCAAACGAACCCAATTTTGTGGCTGCGCCCCAACGACATAACATTTTGTCAAACCCAATTGACCCACTTGAGGGTTCCGTCGGATTCTGCGCGACCAAGCGTCAGCGAAGGGCACGTGTGCTCCGACGGCCGCAACTACCCCAGCACTTCGCCCTCGAGATGATCGTCCACCACCCGCTCGATTCGCACCGGCACGATCCGACGGCCGCTCTCGTAATCGCTCGGCAGCCTCACCTTGAGATAGTTGTCCGACACCGCCATGTGAGCGCCGTCGGAATCGGACTTGTGCTCGGAGATCACTTCAAGCGTCTCGCCGACCTGTCGCTCAAGCGAGCGCTGGATGAGGTCACTGGACACGGCGGTGAGAACCTTCTGGCGACGGCGGATCTCCTCCGGGGTGACCTTGTCGGGCATCTTCGAAGCATCGGTGCCGGTCCGGTCGCTGTAGCTGAATACGTGCAGGTAATCGAGCAGGCCCGATTCGCACAGTCGTTTCGTCTGCTCGAAATCGTCGACCGTCTCGCCGGGGAATCCGACAATGACATCGGCGCCGACAATCGTGTTCGGCACCGCCGCCTTGATATCGCTCACCCGCTTGACATAGATCGCCTGGTTGTACGGCCGGCGCATTTTTCGAAGCACGGTCGACGAGGCCGACTGCAGCGGCATATGAAAATGCCGGCAGATGCGACCGTTCGACTCGGCGTACACCTCGACCAGATCATCCTTGACCGCCTGCGGTTCGATCGACGAGAGCCGCATCCGCTTCAGATCGGTCTCGGTCATGATCATGCGGCAGAGCGCGGCGAGATTCCTGAGTTTCGGTTCGCGCGGCTTGTCGTGGTAGTAACCCATGTTCACGCCGGTCAGGACAATCTCGTTGTAGCCGTGGGCGACGAGCGTGTTGATCTCATCGATGATATCCGCCGCCGGACGGTTGTTGAGTCGGCCGCGCACGATCGTGATGATGCAGAACGAACACCACTGATTGCAGCCGTCGGAAATCTTCATCCAGGCCCGGTTGCGGTCGTGGAAGTCCTCGATATTGGCGGAGCAGGCTTTGTCCGGCTCGGTGCGGAACAGATCGGGAAGGCGGCTCGGGAGGATACGCGCGATGTCGTCTTTCTCGTTGTTGCGGACGATGACATCGACCCCCTCCATCCCGGCGATCCGCTCCGGCTCATGCTCGACATAGCAGCCGACCACCACGATCCGCCCGCCCGGGTTCTCCCGCGCCGCCCGGCGAATCATGTAGCGGCAGTCGGAATCGGCCCGATGGGTAACGGTGCAGGTGTTGATGATGGTCAGGTCGGCTTGCTCACCGTTTTCGGCCCGGCGGAATCCGTACGGATAAATCTGCGCGGCCATCCGCTCGGTCTCGTACTGGTTGAGCCGGCAGCCGACTGTCTGGAGCCGGATGAGTTTTTTCGTCTCGCTCGTCATGGCTGGTAAATATAACGAATTTCGGGCGGCCGATCATGGGAAAATCCGGTCTTTGATCGGGCCCGAGAGGATCGGTCGGAAACGGTCAAAACGGGCGCGGCGCACCGCTTTCCGCGAACAAGGCGGGTTTTCTCACCGTTACAGTACATGTGCGGGGCGCTGAGGGAACCGCTCGATGAGGCCGGCGTCGATTGCCCCCGCGACGGGGACCGCCGGATCCGGGCGACAAAATTGAAGGAGTGTCCGATGAAACCGATTCGAATGTTGGCCGCTGTTGCGGCCGGCCTGCTCCTGACCGTAGGGCCCCTCGCCCACGCCGACACCCACACCGATGCCCCTGACTTCGTCGGATCGCAGGACTTTATCCGGGTGCCGG
>CAYPYM010000262.1:0-5166 GCA_964414435.1 uncultured Ignavibacteriales bacterium
GTTCGGTACGCCCTTTATGCTGTACAGTTCGTCGGGGAATCTCGCCGGGCTGGTGCTCTACACGTCCCTCATCATTGCCGGGGCGATCGGGATCTACTTTTTCAAGGGCTGGAAATCGCTGCTCTGGCTGTCGTCGTTCCTGGCCTGGCTGGTGTTTCTGATCGGACTGGCGTATGAAATAGACGCCGATCTCGATCTGCTTACAACCACCGAACGCCTCGTGGTGCAGGGAGGGGCCGTTTTCGCCTGGCTCTGCTTCTGGGCGTTGCCGATCGCACGCGAAGGGGTCTGGCTGCGACACCCCGATCGCTGGGCGCTCTCGAGTATCGGTTTCGCCGACAGGAAGCTCTCCGACCGATCGCGCGAACTGCTCGGACGGCATCTCCACACCGAGACGGTTACCGCGGTCCTGATCGGATTTGGCCTTTCGCGTCTGCTCTGGCAGCATCTCGCGACCTCCACGTGGGGCTGGCTCGCGCTCGGCCTTGCCGTTGTCTATTTTGCAGTGGCCTACGGTCTCAAGCGGGTGCCGCAGTTTCGCGCGCTGGCCTACACCCACCTGCTGGTGGCGCTCGCCCTCGTAACGCTCGGTGCGACGATTCTTCTCCACGGTGTTGTTCTTGCCATTGCGGTGGCGACCGAGGCGGTGATCCTGCATCTGGTCGGCCGGCGGCTGTCGGATCGCGTCGTTGGAATCGCCGCCCACGTCCTGCACATTATGATTGCTTACTGGATGATGTACCGGCTGGGGGCGCTGCTCGATGTCGCTTCACCGACCGGCTTCTTCAACCGATACACGCTCACCGACTTCTGGGTGCTGCTGACCATGCTCATCGGTGCCGCGGTCACTCGCGAGATCGTTTTCCGCCGCCTCTACGCGCTGTTTGCCGCCGCGGCGCTGGCCATCGTCCTGTGGAGCAGCGTGAGTCCGAACTACCTGCTGTTCTGGCTTTCGACCGAGATTACGGCGCTCTTCCTGGTCGGCTGGATCATCGAGGATCATTTCCTCATGGGCGGGGCGCATCTCCTGTTCGCCGGGACGGCGGTCCTGCTGGGCGACCATCTGCTCGACAACCATGCGAAGCGGATTCCGATTGTCAGTTTCTGGTCGCTCACCGAGGTCTGGGTGATCGGTCTGGCCTCGCTGGTGGCGATACTCACGGAGAACCTGGTGGTCCGACGGCTCTATGTCGCGGCGATCATCGCGGCCGCCGCCGGATGGCTGGTGGCCGAGCTGGGTCCCGACCTGCAGTTTATCGGGCTCGTGATCGAGGGCTGGATCATCGCACTGGCCGCCCGGGCCGGACGCGACCGCTTGATTGCCGCCTACGGTCACCTGTTCTTCCTCGCCGTCTTAACCTATCTCGCGGTACGGATGATCGACGCTTTCACCCAGTCGACAGCGCTGCCCCTTCTCAACTGGACCGCGATCACCGATCTTATCGGGATCGGCATTATCGCGCTGGCCGGGGCCTCCCAGTTGACCGCGGGCGAGCGGTTGACCTACCGTTTGGCGGCGCATGCGGGGGTGCTGGGTCTGCTCTATTCCGAATTACTGCGCCTTCCAAACGGTCAGGGGTGGGTGAGTGTCTCGTGGGGGCTGTACGGCATCCTGCTGCTCGTGCTCGGCCTTCGGGTCAACATCGCGCGGCTGCGGGTGGTGGCGCTGGGGACGCTCATGCTGCTGGTGGGCAAACTGTTCCTGGTCGATCTCGACAAGCTCGAAACGATCTGGCGGGTGCTGCTCTTTATCGGAGTGGGCGCCTCGTTCCTCGCTCTCAGCTACTACTTCCGGGCGTTGTGGAAAACCGCTATCACAGGGGAAGACAAGTTCGGCGCCGGCGGCCCCTGAGGGTCGGTCGGGGTCGAACAAACCGCACATACTCACAAGATATCTTCGAATACAGAATAGTCCGGGCAGGTATATTTTTCGACCTGTCCGAACACGGTGGAGGTAAGAGGTCGTGATTATATTTGCCACAATTTTCGGCGTAGGGTTTTTGATCCTGCTGATAAGTCTGATTTTCGGCCATGACAGCGACGTGCATGTCGACGTCGACACGGGCGATATCGATGCCTCGCACGGGCCCGGTGTTTTCAGCATTCGCCTGGTGGCGCTGGCGATGGTCGGATTCGGCGCGGTCGGATTCGGGGTCCGGGCGACAACCGAGTGGTCGATGTTTCAATCGTCGATGGCCGGCGTGGGCGGGGCTCTGGCGATAGGCGCAATCGGCTATTTCATCATCCGGTTGTTCTACGCCAGTCAGGGATCATCGACCATCTCCGACAGCGACATAATCGGCCGCGACGCCTATGTGCTCGACGCAATCGCCGGCGGGCAGAACGGTCAGGCGGTCTGTGTCATTCGCGGCCGCGAGATCACGTTCCTGGCCCGTGCTTCCGATGGCGGCTCGATTGCCCGCAATGTACCGGTGCGAATCACGAGCAAGTCGGGCAGCATCGTGACGGTCGAACCGATCGACAAGTAGCAACAATTATAGCAGCTTCAAAGGGGAGTACATCCAATGGCTGAACAATTAGTGGAATATCTGGTATGGCCGGCGATCGGGTTCGCGATCGTCATCGCGCTGTTCGTGCTGGTCAAGGCGCTGACCGCTTACTATGTCCGGGTCCCTCCGAACAGGGCGGCCTACTTCTACGGCGCCCGCAGCGGCCGCAAGGCGATGCAAAAAGTCAGCGCGCCGGCCGGTGCCGGTGAGGCGACCGTGACGGTCCTTCCGCCCGGGACGGTTGTCGTAACCGGCGGCGGTAGAATTCGCAAACCCATCATAGAAGAGGTCCAGTTTCTCGACCTGACGGAAATCACGCTGCCACAGATTCGGGTAGAGAACATGCCCAACACCGACGGCGTGCTGGTGACGGTCGAGGCGGTGGCGAACATCCGCTTCAAGGACGACGCCCAGTCGCTGCTGGCGGCCGGCTCCCGCTTCCTCGGCATGCAGCGCGAGCAGGTGCAGTCGGTGGCTCGTGAGACGCTCGAAGCCAACCTTCGCGGTGTGGTCGGCACGCTGACGGTTGATCAGTTGATCAAGGACCGCGATGCATTCCGGCAGCAGGTCCTTCGCGAGGCGGCCGAGGATCTCGCCCGGCTGGGAATGCAGATCGATGTGTTCAACCCGCAGTCGATCACCGACCAGCAGGGATATATCGAGGCGCTCGGTAAGAAGCGGACGGCCGAGGTCAAGCGTGATGCGTCGATCGGCGAGGCGGAAGCGCTGGCCGAGGCGAAGAAGCGCTCGACCGATGCCGAGCGGGCCGCCGAGGTGGTTGCCCAGGAAAACGAGCGACTCAAGGCCGAGGCCCAGAAGAACACCGGCGTGGCCAAGCAACAGTACCAGGCCGAAATAGCCAAGCAGACTGCGATCACCGACCAGGCCGGCCCGCTGGCGAGCGCCGGCGAGCGGCAAAAGGTTATCGTGGCCGAAGTGAAGATCGAAGAAGAGCGGTCACGCTCTCAGATTGCGGTGGAAGAGCAAAACATTCTGCGCGAGCAGAAGTCGCAGGAGGCCGAGGTGGTCGTGCCGGCCAAGGCCAAGGCCGACGCCCAGGTGCGCGAGGCCGAGGGGTATAAGCAGGCCGAGATTTCCCGTGCCGACGGTGACAAGTACGCCACGATCGCCCGGGCCGACGCTCAGAAGCACAAGCTCTCGGCTGAGGGTATCGGTCAGGCCGATGCGGCCCGGGCCACCGGTCTCGCCGAGGCCGACGTTATCGAACGTCAGGGTCTGGCCAAGGCGGTGTCGGTGTCGGAGTTGGCCAAGGCGTATCAGCAGTTCAACCAGGCCGCGATCACGCTCGAGGTCCTCAAGGTGCTGCCGCAGGCGATCGAGTCGCTCGGCAAGGTGTTCGGCGCTATTGCCGCCCCGATGGGCAATATCGATAAGCTGGTGGTGGTCGATTCGGGCGGCGACGGTGACGGTAAGGGCGCCCTCAACCGCTTCGCCAAAACCGGACCGCTCATGCTGTTCCAGCTGGTCGAGCAGGCCAAGGCGGCCGGGATCGATGTGACGCAGCTGATCGGCAAGCTCGGGATCAAGACCGAGGACATGGCCGAAACGATGGCGGAGGCCGCCGCCGCTCCGTCGGGCCGCAAGAAAGCGAGCGACTAAGTGGGACTGCGCCGCGAACATGGCGACGACAAACCGTCGCCGGCGCTCTCGACCCGCCACGATCACGACGACGAGCCGATCGAGGTAACCGCTGATGTAATCCGTCCCGACGGCCGCCCGATGTATGCCCTGGATCACCAGCCCCCCGAGGCGCTGGTGATCCACTGCGGTGATCCGAGATTCCAGACGGCGTTTCGGCGGTTTGTCACCGAGGAACTGGGGATTCAGCACTATGCGCTGATCGTGCTCGGCGGTGGCGTCCATGCGTTCGGCGCCCAGTCGTTTCTTCCGAAGAATTTCAAAATCCTGTGGGAGCAGGTCAAGTTCTTCATCCGGTCGCAGAACCTGAAGCAGGTGATTATCATCAACCACGAGGATTGCGGCTGGTACCATAAGCTGAGCGGGTATCACCCGACGATCGACCTGCCGGTGAAAGGGAAGCTGGATCTTCGCCAGGCAGCTCAAACGCTGCTGAAGGATTTTGCCGGAGTCCAGGTGCGGTCTTACTGGGCGGGGATCGAGAACGACCATGTCTATTTCACGCCAGTGAACGGGTAGATGAGCGATTTCCGGTGGATGACCGGGTAGTCGCCGAATATGCGGTCCGGGCGCCGGTTTTCGGGCCCGCCCCCTGTCGGGGCGGGCTTTTTACTGCCCGCCGGGGCCGGCCGGGGGGGGGGGGAAAATGACCCCGGTGCCTGATTAAAGGGCCGGCCAGAAATAACCGATAGTGAAATATAACAGACACTCAAGGCTGTCGGACAAACAACGCTCAGGAAGACGAGAACCCGCTCAGGGGTGCCATAAACCGGGATGCGCCGGGACACCTCACCCGCTGAGAGAGACGGGACGGGGGCAGGCTCCGGGCGAAGATCGAAGGAAAAGCCGTGGCAAAAGTACTCATCATCGATGATTCCAGTTTCCAGCGCAAGTGGATTGCGCGCGCCGTTGAGGAACTCGGCCATACGACCGTCCAAGCCTCCGACGGTCAGGAGGGACTGGACATGGTGGACCGCGAGCATCCCGACTGCATCAC
>CAYPYM010000263.1:0-5142 GCA_964414435.1 uncultured Ignavibacteriales bacterium
TACAATAAGTCGAAAAATCGGTTCGGTGTTGGAGGTACGAATCTGAACCCAGCCGCCCTTGAAGTCAAACCGGATGCCGTCGCGACGGTCGGCCCGGTACTTTCCGAGCAAACCGGCAGCGTCCTTCTCGAATCGTTTCAGTCTGAGCGGGAAATCATCCTTGAGTGCCGCCTTCGTCTTTATAGTATAGTAGGTCGGAAGCGACTTGACAAGACTTGACATGTCCGATTTTGCCTCGGCCAGCCGGGCCATAACGAGCGCCGCGGCGATCAGAGAGTCGCGACCGGCGTGGAATGACGGCAGAATCACGCCGCCGTTGCCCTCGCCGCCGATCACCGCCTTTTTCCGGCGCATCTCCACAACGACATTGGCCTCGCCCACTTTCGAATAGTAAACCTTTGAACCCAAAGCCCTTGCGGCATCCTCGGTAACCCGCGAGGTGGACAGGTTGACAACGGTCGTGCCCTTCGCTTTGCGCAACACCTGCTGGACGGCGATCGCCAGCGTCAGCTCCTCCCCGATCGGCTTGCCGTGCTGGTCGACCAGCGCGAGACGGTCGGCATCGGGATCACAGGCCATCCCGAGATCGGCTTTGTGCCGGCGGACCGCCCGTCCGAGCTGCGCCAGGTTCTTCGGAATCGGTTCCGGCTCGTGCACGAAGTCGCCATCGCCTTTGCAGTTGATCTCCACAACCTTCACCCCGAGCCGCCCAAGCAGGGCGGGCAAGGCGGTCGAACCGGCGCCGTTGACAGCGTCGACCACAACCTTGAACTTCCGTCGCCTGATCGCCGGACGGTTGACGAATCTGACCTTGAGTGTCCGCTTGATGTGTTCCTCGACCCAGGTGGTCTGAAAATCGAGCTTGCCCAGACCGCTGTGCGGCTTGAACGCGAACCTGCCCGAATTGAAAATGCGGTCGAGCTGCTGGTACTGCGCCGGGGTGATAAACTCACCGGTATTGCTGAAAAACTTGAGGGCGTTCCAGGCGGCGGGGTTGTGCGACGCCGTGATGCACATGCCGCCCGCCGTTTTCAACGCCTTGACCGCGATCTCGACGGTCGGGGTCGGCACGATGCCGATCTCGACCACATCGATACCGACCGACATCAGGCCGGCGACAGTCGCGCGCATGATCATCTCGCCCGAGGGGCGGCTGTCGCGACCGACCACGACCGTACCCTTTTTCAGAAAAGTGCCGAATGCCGCGCCGTATTGGGCGGCCAGGACAGGAGTCATGCCCGGTTTGGCGCCGATCACGCCGCGGATCCCGGAGGTCGATTTAACCAGAGTTTTGTCTGCCATATTCCTCTTACCGGATATTTCAGGACGGGCCGTATTTACCGATTGGATAACACACGGCTATCCCGTATGCAAGTTTAGAACAGGAGAATCAGACGGAGGTTCCGGATACCGGCAGATGAAGAGCCCCCGACGGGGCTGATTCAGGATGGACGTTGTCGCCCGAGCCATTGGCTCCGTTTGTTGACGTCAGCTGAGCGATAGGCGCCGCCGTTGACAAGGACGATCAACGAGCGAATGAGGAGCTTACGCGATGAGATCACCTTCTTCCGCACACTGCTCCGATCAAATCTATTTTTCACAGATCTGCCGGTGGTGCCTGAGGTCGCGAGCGGGCGGGGACAACCACCTGCCCGACACCCGCCGTATCGCACTCACCCCCATAGGGATAGGTGCACACGCCGAGAACCGTCACGGTGTACTCACCCGGATCGAGAGAAGGCACCACCGACTCGAGATTAAACCGGCAGATGCAATCGCAGAGATAGAGCGAATCCCACTCGACCACGAGAATCTCGCCCGGCTGCACATAGTAATCGAAAAAGAACCCCGGGCAGCAGTTGGCGAGGGCATCGAGATGCCGCACGTGAAGGTCGTTCCCGACCAGTTCCAGTTCGACCGTACCGTTTCCGAACGGAATGCCAAGGGTATCCACGCCGACCGTGTCGCCGTGAATGCCGATCAGGGTCACCACCCAGAACGGCTCGCCGATCGGCAGGCCCGACAAAACCGACTTGAGATTGTAGTAACACAGGCACGGACAGGGAAACGGCTCCAGATCGTGCTCGGTGGCGGTGATGTCATGCCCGTCGACAGAGAACGTCACATCGTAGGTGAGGCAGCACTGGTACTCGACATCGTAATGGAAGACGTAGAGGTCTTCCCCGTGCAGTTCGGCCCACATCCGCTCCTCATCGGTCTGCTCCGTACAGCCGCTGCTGGTCACGTGCGACGCCGGCTCGTCGCGAGGGGCGGCACTGTCGGCCAGACAGCCGTAGCCGTCATCGATCACCCCGACCGGCACACAGTCCGGCGCCGGTGCCCCCATGAAAACATGCGTTACGAGTGTCGTAAGATCGCCAACATTGACCCCGTAGTAGCCGTCGATTTCGGCCGGACGGTAGTTCGGTATCGCCGGCGTCCCCTGAAAGAGGTAGAGGACGAGGTAACAGATATCGGCGATATTCGGCCCCAGGCCGTCGGAATTGACATCGCCGCACAGCGGATCGGCATTGAGGGTACCAACCGCCGGCAGTATCAGCAGCAACGCTGTCCCGATTATGAGAGAGACGCGCGCAAGGTATTTCATAACACCCTCCCGCGGGTATCGGTTGATTTCGAAGAGCCTTATGGACGAGGGAAGTTCGACGGTGCCGGCACCAAAAATATACCACCTTGCCCATTTTCGGTCAAGGGGCAATCGAGATTATGTACTAAGCGGAAGTGAGAGGGTTACTTACCTGAAAGGAGGCGCTGCAGCGAGCGGTGCAGGCGAGGATTGGCGGCAAGCAGGGAGTTGTCGAAAATGGAATACGGGCGGCCGTCGACTTGGGTTACCTTCCCCCCCGCCTCCTCGACAATCACCAGCGCCGCGCCGGTGTCCCAGGGATGCAGGTACAGCTCCCAGAAACCATCGACCCGTCCCGCCGCGGTCCAGCAGAGATCCATCGCGGCCGAACCCGGGCGGCGAAGTCCCTGCGCCTTCTTGGCCATCCGGGCGAAGAGTCCGAGATTGTTGCGCCGGGCAGTGGCGATGTTGTAACCGAAGCCGGTCGCGAGCAGGGCGCGCTCCACCGAGGTTTCGGTCGAGACGTGCAGGCGCTTCCGATTCATGAACGAACCGATTCCGCGCCCGCCGCGGAACATCTCGTCGCGCTCGGGATCGTACACCGCCCCGGCCACCATCCGCCCCTCGTGCTCCAGCCCGATCGAGACACAGTAGATCGGGAAGCCGTGGGCGTAGTTGACGGTGCCGTCGAGCGGGTCGATCACCCAGCGGAATTCGGCCGCTTTGCCCGAACCGGTGCCTTCCTCGGCGAGGATCGTATGATCGGGAAATCGTTTGCGGATCTGCCCGGTGATGAATTTTTCGGAGCGAAGGTCGGCCTCGGTAACCGGGTCGATCCGTCCCTTGTATTTCACGCGGTGGGCGTTGGCGAAGTTCTTCCTCAGGATCTCCCCGGCGCGGCGGGCGACATCTTCGGTGAAGGCGAGCAAGTCGCGGGTCTGACGGGGGGTGAGACTCACGGCTACTTGGCGGCGGTTGGGGTGGTCGTCCGGTTCATATCACGCTGCTTGTACTGCATTTCGTACAGGGTACGATAAATCCCGCCCTGGTTCAAGAGTTCTTCGTGCTTGCCCATCTCGCGAAGTTCGCCATGATGGAGCACGAGAATCTTGTCGGCCTTCTCGATCGTCGAAAGGCGGTGCGCGATGATGATCGAGGTCCGCCCCTCGAGCAGCGTTTCGAGCGCCTGCTGGATCAGCGTCTCGGTCTCCGTATCGACCGAACTGGTCGCCTCATCGAGAATCAGGATCCCCGGATCGAACGCCAGCGCCCGGGCGAATGACAGCAACTGCTTCTGGCCGGTCGACAGGGTCGCACCGCGCTCCTTCACCTCGGTGTGTATACCCTCCGGCAAATGCTTGAGGAAGCGGTCGAACCCGACCTCCGAAAGCGCCAGCCGCACCTGCTCGTCCGAAATGTCCTCGTTGCGCAGACGGACATTGCCGGCGTAGTCGCCGGTGAACAGGAAAACATCCTGTAGAACGAGACCGAGCTTGGTGCGAAGTTCGTCGATCGGGAGTTCCTTGAGATCGACACCGTCGATCTTGATCGACCCCTTCTGATAATCATAGAAGCGGAACAGCAGCGACACGAGCGAGGTCTTCCCCGCCCCGGTCGCGCCGACCACCGCAACCCGTTCACCCGGTTCCACCGAGAAATTGAGATCGCGAATGACCCAGTCGTCGTCCTTGTAAGCGAACCAGACGTTTTCGACATCGATCCGCCCGCGGAATTTGCCGATATGCTTCGGCCGCTCCGGATCGCGAACTTCGGGCACGGTGTCGATCAGCTTGAAAATGCGCTCGGAGGCGGCCATCGACGCCTGCAGCACATTGTACTTCTCGGAGAGATCGCGAATCGGGGTGTAGAACCGCTCGACGAGGAACAGGAAAGCGACCAGATCGCCGAACGTCATACTGCCCGCGATAATCCGCACGCCGCCGAAATAGAGCAGCAGCGCCAGCGAAAGCGCCCCGATGATTTCGACACCCGGGAAGAAAAGAGCGTAGTAGATCACCGACCGATGGTTGGCCACCCGCAATTCCGTATTGATGTCCTGGAACCGATTAAACGTGCGCTTTTCCTGCGTGAAGAGCTGCACGAGCGACATCCCGGTCAGATGCTCCTGCGCGAACGCGTTGATTCGGGCCAGCTTGAGGCGAACCGAACGATACGCGTCGCGGGCGCGGGCGCGGAAGATAAAAGTCGCCACGAACAAAATCGGCAGCACGACAAACGTGATCAGGGCAAGCTGCCAGTTGAGATACAGCATCGCGCCGACAATAAGCGCCAGCATGAAGACATCGCCGATGATCGATACGACCGCGGTCGAAAACAGTTCGTTGAGGGTGTTGACGTCGTTGGTGACACGGGTGACGAGCCGGCCGACCGGGTTCTTGTCGAAATAGCCGAGATGCAGCCTCTGGAGATGCCGGAAAATCTGCATGCGGAGATCGTGCTGCACCTTCTGACCAATCCAGACAGTGGTCATGATCTGACCGTAGGTGAAAAAGAGAATGAGGATAATCGCACCGAGATAGGCGAGCACGGCGTAG
>CAYPYM010000264.1:0-5136 GCA_964414435.1 uncultured Ignavibacteriales bacterium
CCCTCGATGATCGAATGCGGGTTGCCCTCGAGCACGCTGCGGTCCATGTAGGCACCGGGGTCGCCCTCGTCGGCGTTGCAGACGATGTATTTCTGGCGATTCGCGCCAGAGGCCCGCGCGAACTCCCACTTCTTACCGGTGGGGAATCCGGCGCCGCCGCGACCGCGGATACCCGCCGTTTTGACTTCGTCGATTATCCACTCGGGATCGTTCTTCTCGAGCACGGTCTGCAGCGCCTGATAGCCGCCGCTGCCGATGTAGTCGAGAATGCGGATCGGGTCGATCTTCTGGTTGCGGCCGATAATGGTCCGCGTCTGGTTTTTGAAGAACGGGATGTCGTCGGCCCGCTCGTAAGTCTTCTCCGTCTGCGCATCGCGATAGGCGAGATCCTTGTCGAGGAACCCGCCGAGCGCCGCGTCGATCAGCTTCGGCACGTCCTCCCGCCGGAGGCGCGGGTAGAAGTGCCCGTACGGTTCGACTACGACGTACGGATTCATCTCGCAGAAACCGTGGCAGCCGGTGATGCGAAGGCGCAGCTTCTGCTGCAGGAACCGGTCGAGCATATGCTTTTTGATCAGCCTGATGATGTCATTGACACCACTCGCCTGCGCACCCGTGTCGGCCGAGACGACGATCGTCGGAAGGTCTTCTTCCGCCGTCCGTTCGCTCGCCACCCGTTTGCGAAAGTCCGCCAACTGGTCAACTGAGGTTAGTCTTTTCATATAATGGAGTCTCCTCGTTTCCTTTCCGGGTCCGGCTTACTCGGTCGTTCCGCCGAAATCGAGTATGTGTCCCTTGCAGCCGCGCCGCGAGCAGAGCTGCACGACACCGCCGCCGCGCACGATCATCGGCACCATCGGGGCGCCGCAGTCGGCGCAGGTGGCGCCGCCCATCATCTCGGCGTGGCAGTGGGGACAGAACAGCGTCACGATCGTATCGGACGGGATTTCGTATTCCGAGTGCACGGTGTAGCTGCCCCAGAGCGACGAGATCGCGAGCCAGCCGTGAACGTTGCCGAATGACATCGTAACCCGCACCGACGGATGCCCGTCGATGAGCCGCTTGGCGTCCATGAGGCTGTGGTTGCAGCGCGAACAGCTCAGCTCGACCGGGAAGACCCGTTCGTCGGTGTCGACCTCGACCATGTCGAGACCGGCGCTCACCTGCGCGAGGACGTCCTTGACCATCGACGTTGTCATGTTGGAGAAATAGTGACCGTCGGCCACGAGCACCGGCCCGATGGCGCAGGCCCCGAGGCAGTTGACCGTCTCGAGCGTAAATTCGCGGTCGGGGGTGGTTTCGCCCGCCTTGATCCCGAGCACGCGCTCGACCTCTTTCGCCACCGACGGTCCCCCGCGCACGTGGCAGGCGGTGCCGAGACAAACCGAGATCAGGTGCTTGCCGCGCGGCTCGAGGCTGAACGCCCGGTAGAACGTCGCCACCCCGTAAATATCCACCAGCGACCGCCCGGTCTGCTCGGCGACCAGTTCCAGCGCTTCACGCGGCAGATACCCGTACTTGGCCTGCATGTCCTCCAGAATGGAAATCAGGCTGCCCCGACTCCCATTGTGCTTGTCGACAATGCTCAGTACTGTGTCTTTGTCCATAACGGTTCCTTGACGCTTGGCCGTCCTGCGACGGCGTTCGTTTGTCGTCACGTGTATTCTTCGCAATGCCACACGCCCGATTCGGGGCGCGGCAGAGTGCAGTTCTCGAACAGGGCGCAATTGGCGCAGAGACCGATCGGCGGCGGGGGCGTTGCCCCTTTCGCTCCGCGCTGCGAGGCGGTGTACGGCGGCGCGTCCGGACCGCCCGCGTGACCGTCGGCACAACCGGCCGTACAACGGTCGAGCACCTCAAAGCAGAGTGGATCTACCCCGTGGCGGGCCCGGAACACATCGCGAAGGGTCCGAAGGCAGGTGGCGCAGAGACCGATCTGGTCGAGCCGAATGCGACTGCTCATCGAGGTCGCCCTCCGCCGATAGTGATCGGACACAAAGAAAATCGCGCACGGGGGCGCGATCCGTTCTCCGGCTTTGGATGCGATGCGGGCTCTAATGCGGTGATCTGGATCGATATATCCATGCCGTGCGTCATTGTAGCAAAGGCCGGGCCAAAGGGATGGTAAGTGGCAATACGGTAACGAGTTGTCATTTTTCGAAGGCTGCCGTCTGGCGGTAAGCGTTTGATAGCGTGCGACTTTAGATGGCGCAAGGGGAGCCGGTTCAGCGATGTGTAGGGTCTATGTTGATGGCGTACAGAGGCTAATCAAAATCGGGGAATTTTGCCCCACCGGTACATTCTGCCCCACTCAAACCGCGATCGCATCGCACCCGAGCAATGTGATTGCCCCGCTCGCATCGTAGCGGTATACTCGATATAATCCGGGATAATCAGGAGACAGCGCCTCATGCCAGCTTATATCGCCATCCTGCGCGGCATCAATGTCGGCGGCCGCAACAAAATCCGCATGGCCGACCTGGCCGAGCTCTTCACCCGGCTCAGGTTCCGCGATACGACCACCTATATCCAGAGCGGCAATATCGTGTTCCGGGCGGGATCAGGGTCCGATACGGCGATTGCGGGAAAAATCGAGAAGGCGATCGCAGAGCGGTTCGGGTTTGAGGTGCCGGTGATTGTGCGCAGCGCGGGCGAAATGCGGGCGACCGTGGCCGCCAACCCGTTCCTGAAAGAGCGCGGGATCGACCGGTCAAAACTGCATCTCACGTTCCTTGATACCGATCCCGATCCGGCGCTGGCCACAAAGCTGGCCGAGATCGACTATCCGCCCGACCGTTTCGTACTGATCGGTCGCGACATCTTCCTGCACTGCCCGGCCACATACGGCGGCACGAAACTCTCGAACACGTTTTTCGAACGGAAGCTGAAAGTCCGGGCGACGACCCGCAACTGGAAGACGGTGACGACCCTGCTGAAGATGGCAGGATGAGGACATTGTGGCCCGGGGTCGGAAGCCTGGCGAAAGAGGCTGCCGATTCAGGGTCGCCCCTTAGTCGGACGAGCGGCGCCGATCCGGGAGCGATTGTCATTCTTTTCGCAGGTAGACGATTTCGGCATCATCGAGATCGTATGGATGGAATTTCAGAACCGGCTGACCGCGCTCTATTGTCGCCTCGATTCTGGTCAGGGGAGCGGGTACCCGGAGAATGCCCTCGGGCCGCACTATCAGAAATCTGAGGGCAAGTTCGCGACCCATCGGCCACGGAAGGTCCTTACCCAACCACCACTTTCCGCTTCCGCCGACAAGCTGTGACGACTGCGGCAGAATTCCAAAGGCGATGCCCGGAATCTCCTCAGCCGTGAAACTACTATCCGCACGGAGCCGCAGAGTCATCTCGATCGACCGGTACTCCTCGGGAAGACAATCTCTCGTCTTGTCGTCAATCCGCCAGATGCCGGCGAATTGACTGGTCGTCAGCGGCTCCTGTCCGCATCCGAGACAGGCCGCAGCCACCAACAACATGAAGCCCACGATCTTCGCTGACATCGCCAATCCTCCTTTGGATGAGCCCGTGCTCTCTGAAGTCACTTGAACATCGGGCCGTAGTACGCGCATAGTCCGAGCGCCCCCTTCCGTATTTCACGAAATCCTCATAATGCACCGCCGCCTCGGCCTTGTCGCCGCGATTCAGGTCCACCACCATGTCGATCAGATGACCTCCGGGCGAATAGGCGTCTCTCATGAAAAGGGTGTCGGCATACGCGCGCGCCTCGAGGTAGTTCCCCTGCCGGATCGCGACCAGGGCGAGACTTTCAAGCGACACTGTCCACGACGGTTCCAGACTTCGCGACTTGCGAAGGGCGGTGCGGGCGTCGGCGAATCTCCCCTGGTCCAGATAGGCCTGACCGAGGTCGTTCAGCCACCGCGACTTCTTCGGCTTCAGCTCCGTAGCGAGCTCGAACTGACTCACCGCCGCTTTCAGGTTGCCCGTCTTGCGATACGCCTCCCCCATCGCGTAGTGAGCGTCGGCCTCCCGTATCCCACGCGCGAGCATCTCCTGAGACAACGTGATCGCATCATCGTAGCGGTGCTGGTTCAGATAGAAGTAGTCGAGAATGGCCCAGCCGGATTTCTCACGGGCGCCATAATACTTGAGGAGGGAGACGAAGCGGGTCTCGGAGGGATCCTTCCTGACATTGACGGTGACAAAAGCAGCGGTGCCAAGCACACAAACGAAGAGATATATGAGGACCACCCGCGGCGATATACTCTCGAGACGGCCGCTGTACCGACCGATGAGATACAAACCGATCGGGAGCAGCGGGAACGACATGAGATCCCAGTCGCGCCCCATGCCGAGCACCGGATCGATCGTAAGCAAAAACAGGAGCGCGCCGAATGAACTCAACCCGAGAAACACCGTCGCAACATCCCGGGAAACCGTCAGTCGTGAGGCCAGGACGACTGTCAGCAGAATCAGGATGCCCGGGTAGACCACGAACGTCTCGTTGACCAAATCGAGCAGGTGCAGTCCGGAGAACACCGCCGAACCGCCGATCCACTGCCGGGAATCAACCAGCGGCAGGAAAATGTGGGTGCTGAGGGTGGCGTTCGCAAGAGCCGTAAGCAGGATTCCGGCAGCCAGCCACGCCCACACCACCCGCTTGCGTCCCGCCTCTCTCACGAGATCCGGCATCCGACCGGGCAAATACCTCTGGATAATGATGAGAACGACCCCGAGTCCGATCGCGAGAGCCTGAAAGTGCATGATCGCCATCAGGGCGAATGCGATCAGCGTCACAACCGCTCCCCGGCCGGTCCGGAGATACCGCAGCGCCAACGTTAGATAGATCATGCCGATCGCCCACGGCATGTGGTAGAACTCAACGTAACCGAAAAACAGGAGCATCGCACCCGAGCCGATCAACGTGACCGAAGTCAGCGCGCGAACGAGCCGGGAGTCACTCAGGTAGCGGGGGAGCCGAAGGGCGCAGAAGACGAATATAGCGCCCGACCCGATCGACAGCAGTTGCATCGCGTGGATCAGGGTCTGGCGCGTCTCGCCGCCGAGGAGATGCTGGACAAGCCGAACGAGAAAATACGAGCCGGGCTCGGGCCACTTCCGGATGATCGTCCCCTCCACGCCGAACACCGCGATGAGGGTGTAGCCGTCG
>CAYPYM010000265.1:0-5135 GCA_964414435.1 uncultured Ignavibacteriales bacterium
TCAGTGATAAATAAAGTAGGTGCGGGGATTAATGTCATAGTAAAAAAATTATAACATGGTGAATAAATGAGCAAAACTAAAAAAAATATCAGTTCTCCTAAGACCCAAGAAACTTTTTGGTCTAAATTCAATTTAGAGGAATTTCTACCAAAAAAATATCATATTCTGGCTGTAATTTTAATCATTATATTTTTATTTCTGATATTTTTAAATCCCCTTTACTTTGGTAACAAGACTTTTCAATCTGGTGACATAATTTCTAGCCATGCAATGCAGCCTTATGTAGAAAACCATACTAATGGATACACACTCTGGAACCCATTAATATTTTGTGGAATGCCTGCTTATGCAATTGGCGTAGGATATAAATGGTTCAATTTAATTTATGTAGCATTTACGAGTATCCGTTCAGTGTTTGCTTCATTTTTCTCCGTTAGCTATGCAATGTGGAGTTTCTATTTAATTCTGCTTGGCGCCACATCATTTTTCCTTATGAGATACCTTACAAAAAGTACACTTGTAAGTCTCTTTACTGCTGTAGCAACAGCTTTCAGTACTGGTATTATTGTATTTTTATACATCGGTCACGTTACAAAGCTTACATCCCTTTGTATGTATCCACTAATTTTTCTGATGCTATTAAGATTTAAGGAAAAGATCAGGTTAATTGATTTTCTAATTTTAATAATTGCACTCCAACTATTTTTGCAGGGATTTCACCTTCAAATCATATTTTATACATTCGCTGCCGTTTTAATTTACCATATTTATTTTCTATTACATTCATTCATAAAAAAAGAACAAGAACTTACCGGTAAGATTGTTAAATCAGCTCTATTATTTCTTGCAGCATTGACAGTTGCCGGCTTAATCCAATTGGATAATTTTACACAGATTTACCAGTACATGCCCTATTCAACAAGAGGCTCGAAGGGTATTATAGAAAAAACAACTGCTCAGACTGAAAAGTATAACTCTGACTATTACAGCTATCATACAGACTGGTCTTTTTCACCTCAGGAAATTTCTACATTCATAATCCCTTCCTTCTATGGATTTGGTAATGTAACATATAACGGACCGCTAACACATAATCAGGATTATGAAACAAACACTTATTTTGGTCAGATGCCCTTTGTTGATGTAGCAGTTGGATATATGGGAATAATAGTTTTCTTTTTTGCTCTTGTGGGAATTTTTACAAGATGGAAAGAACCGTTTGTGCGATTCCTTACAATTCTTTCAGGAATTGCTCTGCTACTCTCATTTGGGAAAAATTTTCCTGTTCTTTTTGATTTACTTTTCTATTACTTTCCTTATTTCGATAAATTCAGGGTACCTTCAATGGTACTTGTGCTCGTTCAACTCAGTGTCCCTATTTTAGCTGGACTCGGTTTAATGAAGATTATCTCCTTAAAAAAGGATAAAGATCGCAGCCTGATTAAACTCATAAAAAATTTAGCCATAACCTTTTCAGGAATTTTTATTTTGGGCCTTTTATTGAATAGTTCATTATCTGGGTGGATGGTAGACAGAGTAAATGATTATGCAAATTCAATTGTCTCTTCTCAAAGACAACGGGTACAGCTATACAAAGCACTTGCAACATTTATAGGAAATATGTTTACTACTGATTTTTTGTTCAACTTTGGATTTTTATCAGCAGCATTCTGGGGAGCTTATTTATACATTCAGGATAAACTAAGTAAAGATATTTTAGTATTAGGAGTAATTATTTTAACAATAATCGATCTATGGAGAATTGATGCACGGGGCGAAAGGTACTACAATAACTTGGATATAAATAAAGAATTTAATACTCCCGAATATGTTAAGATCATTAAAAATCAAAAGGATAACTCTCCATTCAGAATACTAAATTTAGAACAAGACGGATCAATGGGTTCGATTTCCCGTGATGAAAATTACAATGCTTATTTTGGTCTGGAGGACCTTTACGGATATTCTGCTATTAAGCCAAGAGCATTCCAGGATTATATGGATGTTGTCGGGCCTGCTAATCCTACGTTGTGGAGAATGTTAAATGTAAAATATATCGTTGCAAATACTGATATCCCGTTCCCGGGAATGAAAGAGATAAAAAAAGTTTCTAAGACTTATGTCTTCGAAAATACTAATGCTCTTGGTAGACTATATTTTGTTGACACTGTAGAATCAAAACCCGATATCAATGTTTTAAGGTCAGTAAAAGCAAATGAATTCGATCCTAAAAAAATTGCTTATGTTAACGGGGCTAAATTGGATATCACAAAACCGGATTCAACAGCATCTACAAAGATCACAGTATACAAAAATGAAACTATAGCTGCTGATGTAAAAGCAACTGGAAACAATTTTCTGTTTTTAGGAAATACATACTTGCCGACCGGCTGGAAAGCTTTTATTGACGGAGAGAGAACAGAAATCTATAAAGTGAATCATGGCTTTATGGGAATAATAGTCCCTAAAGGAAATCATAAAGTAGAATTTAAATACGCACCAACTTGGTTTTATATTTCAAAATATTTATCGCTTTTTTTGAGTTCATTAGTTTTGATAGGTATTATTTACAGTTTTATCTCAGAAATTAGAAAGAGAAAACTGAATGTTCCTCAAACAACTTAGTATATAAATGAAGGGAAAAAACTGGAGATTAAATCCATCAATTTTTAATTCAAGATGGTATCCATTAAGTCTTACCAGAAAAAATTTGACTTATATTATTAGTAAATATATAAGCAAAAATAATAATCTGGTTTTAGCAGATTATGGTTGTGGCGGAATGCCCTATAAACCATTATTTGCCGAATACGTTAAGCAATATATTGGATTTGATCTTAAAGAAAATGAAAAAGCGGATATAAATTTCTCACCTAAAGGAGAAATTAATTTAAAGAATGATTCAGTAGAACTGGTGTTATCAACTCAAGTACTCGAACACGTTGAAGACCCGACATTTTATTTACAAGAATGTTTTAGAATATTAAAAAACAATGGATTATTAATCATATCCACTCACGGTTATTGGATTTATCATCCAACGCCTTTTGATTATTGGAGGTGGACTTCGAGTGGGTTGAAAAAAATTTTAAATGATGCTGGGTTTGAAATAGAATACTTTAAAGGTATTATTAGCAGACCGGCAACTGGAATTTTATTATTACAAGACGGCATAATTTATAAAATGCCTAAATTCCTTAGACCAATAATTGCTTTCCCTTTTCAGATTCTTATGTTTTTTATTGATAAAATATTAGCTACTCAAAAATCAAGAGACAAAGATGCTGCAGTTTATATCGTGGTATGTAAGGCAAGCAAGATCAAGACTTAAAAAGTACCTTCCACATTCTATTTTTTTCTAAGTTATTTGAGTTAAATTTTCAAAAGGTGTTAATAAGTGTTAAAGAATATTTGTATTGCTTATCCAAATTTTTCGCAGTATAGTGAAACATTTATACATAATCACCTTAAGCATTTACAACCGGAATTTGAATATTATGGAACCTGGTATCCTCATAAAGACAAGTATGGCAAAAATATTTTATCATTTCCCTTAAACTCATTCATTCTAAGAGGTATTATAAAAAACTCATCAAAAAATCTTTTTTACAAACTTTATACAAATCAAATTTGTAATGACTTAAAAGAAAAACAAATTAAAGTCATTTTAGCAGAGTACGGACCTACGGGCTGTTCTCTAATTGATGCCAGTAAACTAGCAAAAATTCCTCTCATTGTTCATTTTCATGGGTTTGATGCAGCCCATTATAATACGTTAGCTACTTTTAAAGAAAAATATAAGCAACTTTTTTCTACAGCATCTTCAATTGTAGTAGTTTCAAAAAAAATGGGACAAAACCTAATCGAATTAGGTGCTGATAAAAAAAAAATTTTCAATATACCTTACGGCGTTAATCTTTCATTATTTAATGGAACTAATCCGGGAAAAAATGCACCTACATTTATTGCTGTTGGAAGATTTACAGATAAAAAAGCACCTCATTTAACTATCAAAGCTTTTGAAATAGTCCATAAAAAAATTACTTCCACAAAATTAATTATGATTGGAGATGGGGAAAAATACAAAGAATGTGTCAGACTAGTAAAGAGGTTAAATCTAGAATCATCTGTTGAGTTCAAGGGAGTATTAGACCATAGTAGCATTATAAAAGAATTATCTAAAGCCAGAGCATTCGTTCAACATTCGATCAGGCCTGAGAACGGCGATATGGAAGGAACCCCTAATTCAATATTGGAAGCAAGTTCTATGTGCCTCCCTATTGTGTCGACATTTCATGCAGGTATTCCTGAAGCAGTTTTACATAATAAAACAGGATTCTTAGTAAATGAATTTGAGTATAAAAAAATGGCTGATTACATGTTAAGATTAGCTGAAGATCTTAAACTTGCAGGCTTGATGGGAAAAGCCGGAAGGAAACATATGGAGGACAACTATTCACTCGAAAAACAAATTGATAAATTAAAAAAACTTGTAATTACATCTATAAATAATTATTATCATTAAAAATTTTTAAGCTAAATTAAGATGGGTACAGTAATTAGAGAAAGTATAAAAAGCAGCATTGCTTCATATCTTGGCTTAATAATCGGGACTATTAATGTTGTATTCCTTTATACTAAATTCCTAACTCCGGAACAATTAGGGTTAACAAGAGTTTTGCAAGATAGCACTCTCCTATTTGTTGCATTTGCACAGCTTGGTTCACCATCAATTATTATACGTTTTTTCCCTCAATTTGCTGATAAAATTGACAAAAATAACGGATTTTTTTCATTTATAATAACCTATTCACTCCTTGGGTTTTTAATTTTTTCATTTATGTTTTGGGGAATGCAAAATGTTTATCTGAATTTTTATGTCCAAAAATCACCACTAATTATAAAGTACTTTTTCTATGTCATACCATTTGTTTTGGGCGTAATATTTATAAATGTTTTAGAATCTTATCTCATAATTCAAAATAAAGTGTTTTTCGCAACTTTTATCAGAGAAGTTTTTTTACGAATAGCAAATACTGTTGGAATTATATTAATTGCAACAAGGGTAATTGATTTCACAAATTTTCTTAACTTAATTGTTATTTCATATTTTTTAGCTATAATATTTTTAATTT
>CAYPYM010000266.1:0-5135 GCA_964414435.1 uncultured Ignavibacteriales bacterium
ACCGTCATGTCGGTCTCGCCATCGGCCGCCATCGCCTGATACACGCGTCTCGCGGCGGGGGTGGTGTCCGGATCAACTCGCTGCGCGCGGGCGATCCCGACTACCGGGAAGACCTCGACCACAACTTTGTACTGGCAAGGAGAATTGTATGATACACCTCGACACCGTAAAAATCACCGTTCCGCTCAAGAAGAAATTTGCCGTCTCCAAGGGTGAGGCAATCGTCAAGACGAATATCCTCACGATTCTCAACAATCGCTACAACGGAGAGGCGTCCGGATCGGTGCATTACGGGCCCAGTGTCGAGGAGATGGTCGCCGATCTCAGGAAAGGTATCGAGGTTCTCAACAGCAGAGAACAGATCACTATCGCCACGCTCGAGGAAATCGATCGCTTCGACCTGCACCCCGCCGCCCGCTCGGCTCTGCTCGGCGCGGTGCTCAACTACCTCTCGGGCGAGTCGAAACGCTACCCGTGGGAGATCCTCGAGCTGGGGACACCGGTCGGGATCAAGTCATCGATGACAATCGGTATCGAGCGCCCGGCCGACATGATCGAATCAATCCGGCAGTCCGACTACCCGATCATCAAGATCAAGATGGGGAACGAGGAAGATGTCATGATTCTCGATTCCCTCGACCAGGTGGCCGGCAAGGAGATCCGGGTCGACGCCAACGGCGCATGGTCCTGCGCCAAAGCCGAAGAAATGATTTACTATCTCTCGAAACAGGGTGTCACGATCATCGAACAGCCGACCGACGCCGAGTTCGTCCAGGAATGGCCGCACCTCAAAGGCAAGGCCGAGGAGGTCGAGCTGATCATGGACGAGGGCATGAATACGGTGGAAGATTACCGTCGGTACCGGGAATATATCGACGGCGTCAATATCAAGATGGAAAAGTGCGGCGGAATCCTGCACGGCGTCCTGCTCGCCAGGGCCGCCCAGGCGGACAAGAAGAAGGTGATGCTCGGCTGCATGGTGGAATCCTCGGTCGGTATCGCCCAGTCGGTTTACATGTCGTCGCTGGCCGACTATTTCGATCTCGACGGACCGCTGCTTCTCGAAGACGACATCGCACATGGAATTCTGTATGACAGGGAGTCAATCCGGGTCGACCGTGAAATCATCGGCGGCCCGAAACTGCGCCGCGAAATCCTCGATCGCTATATCCAGGAATAACAGGCGCGGATTCATCGCCATCCTGATCGGGCTGCTGCTCGTCGCTGTCGCGGTACACGCCGATGATCAACCGTCCGTTCAATCCCGGCCGGTCCTCAAGATCGTCTATCCCAAGGAGGGCCAGACGGTCGGCGCGGTCGACTCTACCTTTGTCCTCGGCTCAATCGCCCCCTGCACTCACTCCGATCAATGGCTACTGACCATCAACGGCATCCCGGTGCCGGTCGACAAGGACGGCGGCTTTCTTGCGTGGCTTCCGATCACACCGGGGCCGTTCGTGTTCCGCGCCGAGGCCACGCCGCTCGGCCCGCACCAGGGCAGTTACCAGCATCGACAGAAAACACCGTTTGATTTGTCCGAGGCACCGGTCCCCTCAACCTGTTCCGTCTCGGTCATAGTTCCCCAGCCGCTCACGACCTATCCCACCGACACGCTCAGGCTCGGGCCGGAGTACCTTCCGACCGTCGGCGGCGCCGATCTGGCTCAAGGGGATCGTATCGAGGTTCGCTTTCAGGGCACGCCCGGCTGCCGCGCCTGGTTCTCGGTTCCCGGCCTTGCCGATTCTATCCCGATGGCCGAAACCGCGCCTCGCATTCAGCCGTACTGGGGTGAATCGGTATTTGGGGCAGGCGCGGTGCCCGACTCACTCATGATCCGCGGCATCTACTCAGGCTTCTATGATATCGACTCGGACACGACCCTCGACAGCGTACGGTTCATCTATCACCTCGCGCCGCCCGACCGCGGGGAGATTCTCATGGAGTTGATCCTCCCGCCGTACGAACCGGCCGATACGAGCCTGATGGAATACCTGAACATGCCCGACACGGTTGCGACCGATTCCAGCAGCTACACGATCAATATCAACAATACCGAGTATCCGTTTGCGGTGCAGTTTGTCGACTCGACCCAGATCATCCGTCACGGACCGCGCAAGGGTTACCTGGCCATTCACCAACCGCAGGGGATTGAAGCGCTGGCGGTCGGGCGAATCGGCGACTGGTACAAGATCAAACTGGCTCGTACTCAGTTCGGCTGGGTGAATACCGCGTCGGTCGAGCCGATGTCGAAAGGGATCCTCCCCCCGACCTCGTATCTCAGTTCGATCCGCACCTACTCCGGCCATGACAGCGTCCTGATCGAATTTCCGTTGGCCGGGATGCACCCGTTCCGCATTGTCGAGGATGACCGGCGCACGTTGCGCATCATCCTCTTCGGCGTGACCAGCGATACCGACTGGATCCGCTACGACTTCTCCGATTCCCTGATCGATCTCGCCACCTGGTCGCAGCCGGAGGACGGTATGTATCAATTCACGCTTCATCTCACTCACGATGTCTGGAGCTACGACACCTTCTATCGCGGCAACACGTTTTACTTCCAGTTGAACCGTCCGCCGTCCCGCGTGCACGATCTGAAAGGGAAGAGGATCGTGCTCGACCCCGGCCATTCGCCCGATCCCGGTGCCATCGGCCCGACCGGCTACACCGAGGCCGAGGCAAATCTGGCGATAGCCCTGGAGGTTCGCAAGGAGCTCGAGCACGCCGGTGCGACCGTTATCATGACCCGCTCCGACACGAGCAACGTCCCGCTCTATGATCGCCCGGCGATCGCGAAAGCGGCCAACGCCGACCTGTTCGTGTCGATTCACAATAACGCCCTTCCCGACGGCGTCAACCCGTGGCTCAACAACGGCACGTCGTGCTACTACTATCACCCGCAGTCGATTGACCTTGCCCGCACGATTCATCGCCGCATGCTCGACGCTACCGAACTTGACGATCACGGGCTGTTCTACGGCAACCTCGCCGTACTTCGCCCGACGCAGTATCCGGCGGTGCTGGTCGAGTGTGCCTTTATGATCATCCCACAGCAGGAGTCGCTTCTCAAGACCGATCGCTTCCGCCACAAGATTGCAAGGGCGATCCGCGACGGTATCAGGGATTTTCTCAAGGAGTACGATCGCCATGAGCGGTGAGACACCGAACGCCGCCGTCCCGGTGCGGCCGTGGTGGATGTTGTATTTGACCCTGCTGGTCGCCGGGTTGCTGCTCCTTGCCGATGCCTCTCACGTGGCGATGCTGCATCGCTGGACCGCCAAGTTCGGTGTCGCGTTGATCTACGCAGCGTTCATTCTGTTCGTGGGGAAGGGGCGGCCGCTCAGCTACATTTCGGCCGGGATCGTCTGCGTGGCGGTGATCCTGACGTTCGTGGCCTAGTCACACAAACTCAATCAGTACGACTTCGGTGGGGCTGCCGCTTCGCATCGGCGGACCCCACGTGCCCGCCCCGCTCGAGGTGATCACCTGCATCTCTCCAAGTCGCTTCAGACCGTAGTCGAAACCGTGATAGACCCGCTTCGTGATCCGGGAGAAGGGGAGAAGCTGACCCCGGTGGGTGTGCCCCGATATCTGCAGCGACACCCCGGCTGTCTCCGAGATATCGAGATGCGACGGCGAGTGCATGAGCAGTACCGACGGTTTCGACCGGTCGATCCCGATTCGTTCGAGCACCCGGGCGTGACTCTCCCGCGAGGTCGTCCGGGCGTAATCAACGCCGACAATCTGAACACCGTTGATATCGACCTTCTCGTTGTCGAGCACCCTCATGCCGGCCTCTCTGATCGGTCCGACAAACCGCATCGGGTCGCCGAACTCCTCGTGATTCCCGGTGATGAAGAACATCCCCAGCGAGGCCTTCACGCCGGCAAGCGGCGCCAGGAGTTCCTTCGCCTGGAAATCGACACCATCGAAAAGATCCCCGCCGATAAACACGATGTCCGGCCGAAGCGACTCGATTTTCTTCGCCACCATTCGGGAGTACCCGACCCGGTTGATATGTCCGAGATGGATATCGCTTGCCCACACGGCTCGTCGGCCCCGCCACGATTCGGGAAGGCCGGTCAGCTTCACTTCGTAGCGCGAGACCCGCAGGGTCCGGGCGTTGATGAGGCTGTAGAGCGCCATCGCCCCTCCGGCCGCCAGGGCGAAGTATCCAAACCAGTGTATCGGAATCTCGATCGAGAGGAGGGTCGTGATTGCGCACAAGATCCCGGCGAGGACCGAGGCGAACAGCAGATACAAACCGGTGCCGAGCCAGACCGAGGCAAAGAGATAGTAGACGCGAACGAGAAGATTGTCTGAGCGAAACGCCAGCAGGTTGGCGGTGACAAAGGTCACGCTCATCAGGGCGATGACAATTGCCGCAATGGATGCCGGCACCGGCAGGAACGCGACCGCCGCGGCATAGAGAATTGCGTGGCCGATCCAGAGAATGACCTGGACAATTAGTACGAAAATAGCAAAGCGATGCGACAACGGCGCTCCTGTAAGCTGCGGGACGGAATGCAAGGGACAGTATGATCCGACCCGGACGACATGTTACGTTGTCGTATCAAAACGCGCCGGGCAAGGAAAACGTTCCGGCCTGCCGGCGGGCGGTTGGACAAATACCCGGTAATTGAACGCGACAGTTATCGGGGCGTCTACTTGGGCCCTTTCTGCACCCAGGCCGACTCCGAGTGAATCTGATCAGCGTAGTCGAGGAGCCGCATGAACTTGTCGCGGTCGAGCGCCGCCGGATAGGCGGGAGCGTCGGGAGCTATCAGAGAATAGGTCACGTATTCGTTGAAGAAGCCCGCCTGGTTGACCGCCCACAGCCGGGTCAGAAAAGTCCGGTCGTTCGGCGTTATCAGGGTCGAATCCCCCGATGACCAGATCATCGTTTCCAGTATCGCCTCCGTTTCGAAAGACGGACTGATCGACGACGTATCGAAGTCGCGCCCGCTACGTCCCCGGGCAAAGCCCGGTTCGTACAGCCAGAGCGCCCGGGTGATGGCGTAGCCGAACCAGAACATCGGAGCCTCAATTGAAATGACATTGGGTGAGTCGACAACGATCCGGTAGGCCGGTCGCTTCTCCCACTCAAGCCAGGGACGTCCGGTACGTTCCCTATA
>CAYPYM010000267.1:0-5122 GCA_964414435.1 uncultured Ignavibacteriales bacterium
GGCAGGTGACGTCGCCGTCGGTCAGGGGGTGGTTGGACACCCGCTTGAACTCGTTGACCACCGACACGTGGCACTTGCCGCAGAATTCGCCCTTGTCGTCGAGCAACAGGGACGTCGCACCCTTGTGGATACTGTGGCAGTTGGTACAGGCGAGGTTCTGACCCACGTGCGGATCGAAGCCGACGTTGTTCATTTCCGTGTGAGGCATGTGGCACTGGGAGCAGATTTCGATCTGCTTCGCCACCGAGGCCTTGCCGGGGTTGGTGATGTTCTCGGCCGACGGATCGTCGACGTGAACAGCGGCTCCGGCGTGGCAGCTCACACAGGCAATGGTCACCGCGGGCTTCTTCATTTCTGAACTCAGTCCGTGGGTAGTCTCTGCCAGATGCTGGTTATACCCGTCATGACACATCAGGCAGGTTTCGTCGTCGACCGGCGTCTCGTCAGCCGCCATTACCACCGGCACGGCTGCCAGCAGCAAAAGGGCCCCGAGGGCGATCGGGAGAAATCTGTCTTTCATGTGTCCGAAGACTCCTGTCATATTGCACCTCAAACGGTTTCTGACAATTGTCATCCTTATGTCATTTTCTTTCTGGCAATAGATATCGGTTGGAGGGGGGGTTACGCAACAAAAAATGCAATTTTTGTTGTGATTTTTTTCACGACACAGGGTGACAATGAGTTACGTGGGCACAAGGCCTGACAGAAGCTGTCAGTAGGTATCCTCAGAGTTAATGTAGACTAACCTTATCCACGGAAAATAGGAGAGTGAGGAGTCTGTCACCGGGCCGGCGTAATGGGGGAAATTGGGGCCGATTCGGGCTTGCCGGGAGCAAACCAGTACAACATGGACCGGCTTACGATTCATTTAGAACGGGTCGAAGTTCCGTCAACACCCGATCCAGGTCGTCGGCGCTGTCGATCCGCTCCAGCATCATTCGAAATTCCTTCGCACCGGGAAAGCCGGCGAGATAAGACCGGAGGTGCTTCCTCATTATGAGGAAACGCTTCCGCCCGGCGTACAGCTGCTCATAGAGGCGGGCATGTTCGCGCATGACGGCCAGCCGCTCGTCCAGCGAAATCCGGTCCCGGGTTTTCTCCCGGTTGAACAGCCAAGGATTGCCGAAGATGGCCCGACCGAGCATGACCCCGTCGGCGCCGGTCTCGGCCACCAGCCGGTCGGCATGATCAAGGTCGCGGACATCGCCGTTGCCGAATACGAGTGTTCCGGTTCCGGCCGCGAGCGCGACTGCTTCGGGAATCCGATCCCAGCGGGCCGCGACTTTGGACATTTCCTTGCGGGTCCGAAGATGCAGCGTGAGGGCTGCCGGTGAGGACTCGAGGAGATGGCCCACCCACTCGGCGGTAGCGATGCTGTTATAACCGATGCGGGTTTTCACCGATACGGGCAGTCCACCGCCGCCCTCGCGGGCGGCCCGGATGATCTCTTTGGCCAGCGACGGATTCCGGATGAGGGCGGCCCCGGCGCCCTGTTTGCAGACATTGCGGTCGGGACAGCCCATATTAATGTCGATGCCGTCAAAGCCGAGTTCTCGGATCAACTCGCCGGTCCGGCGGACAGTTTCCGGGTTGGCGCCGAAAATCTGCGCGACGATGGGCCGTTCGGATGGATCGTACTCGAGATCGATGAGGAGATTCTCGCGGCCATCGGAGCAGAGTCCGTCGCAGGAGACGAACTCAGTGAACATGACATCGGGCTTGCCCAGCCGCGCGATCAGACGGCGGTAGGCGGCGTCGGTCACGTCGGCCATGGGCGCGAGGGTATAGATGGGGCGCTTCAGCCGGCTCCAGAAGCCGTGAAGCGAATCGGCGGGCAGCCTGTTGTCGATCATAGTTGTTGTCTCATTCCTCATGCTATCGTAATACGGGCCGCGGGCGGCTATCCGCAACCCGAGGCAAAGGGAACGAGTCAGACAACAAGCGGGCCGGGAAAAGGTTCGCCCGGCCGCGAGATTTCAGCGGGCCGGAGTACAGACCGGTGCGGGTCCGCCGGTGAAAAGATACGCTACAAAGTAGGTCAGGTCGGCGATATTGATATCGATCCCGCCGCTGCTGAGGCCGTCGACATTGGCCGCGCGCTCGATACTCGGCGGCGGCCCGCCGGAAAACAGGTAGGCCACCAGCGCGGTGAGGTCGGCGATGTTCGGGCCGTCGCCGTCGTCGTTGACATCGCCGCAGATATACAGCGAGAGGTTGATGGACCGGGTGGCGGTTGTATACGGATCGCTTACCTCGACGGTAAATGCGCTTTCGCGTCGTTCGGCGGGCACGGTTCCGCTGACCGAGTCGGCATCGGCGGCGAGCCACGCCGGCAGATCGGCAAACGAAACGGTCAGGTCGGTGTCGTCCGGATCGGAATAGTCGGGGTGATACGTGAAGACATCGCCGGCCCGACAGACAAATGAATCGGGCTGGTTGATTTGCGGCGGGGCGTTGATGCGGTAACGGTGCGCCCCCGGTTCGCCGATGAACGGGTGGGTCTCAATGCGGCCGGAGTTGTCCGCCGCCTTTATATAATAGTCAACGACACTGCCGGCCGGTTGCGCCGGGATCGCGCCGGAGTATTCATAACCGCCTGCCGGGGAAAGCAGGGCGTAGTCCCACGCGCCGCTGTCGACCCGGTAATACACCTTGAGCGAGTCAGCGATCAGGCCGGCACGGGAGTAGTCGGAGATGGTCGCGGTGACGGCGAGCGCGCTGTCGGGCGGGATCGCCCCGATCGTCGGCGTGTGATTTACGAACAGCATGAACTGGTCTGGTACGCCCATTGCCCGGCAATGGATGGCATCGTCGTCGAGCCATGAGCCGGTGAAGCCAAGGACTTCGTAACCGGGCATCGCATCGCGATACGTCTGCAGGGCGTCGTCATCCCAGGCGCTGCCGAAAATCGGGACAAGTACCTTGTTGTTGAGAATAAGCGAGTTGGTGTAGGCGGTGCCGCTGGGGCAGAAGACCCGCACTATTGTATACGGCTGGCCCCAGGCCGATATCTGCTGGGCGAGGTAGTCCGCCCGGGCGTTGAGGAGGCTGTAGGAGGGATCGGACGGAGCGACATCCTTGACGATGATGGTAGTGGGGCTGAGGAACTTCGCCCAGCAGTCGATATGATGAATTCCGCCCGATTCGATATAGTTGAGCACGGTGTAGTCGTTGCCGAGATAGGCGAACATGATCGAGTCGACCTCGGCCGAGGTCTTGGTCGGGTTTTCGTCGTAGACCAATCGCGTTGACATCGACCTCCCCAGACCATCGGACATATGGTTGCCGCCGGTCGTAATGAGGTCCATGCCGTAGACATGAAGTCCCCAGGCAGCGCCGATCGCCTGTGGGATCACATCGTCGAGCGGACGGGGACGGTTGTAGATATGGTCGACGATGGCGAGCCGCCGATCGGTGTAGATGAACCAGGGGCCGTAGTCGCGGGTCCAGATCGAGTTCGTCGGGGCGATGAGCCAGTCGGTGTGGGCCATGTTGACGCCGCCGGATGTATAGGCGCTGATGGCGCTGTTCTGTTCGGAGGTGCTGCCGACGATGGTCGTGACGACGACATCTTCGGACATTTCCGCCACCAGGGAGATTGGAATCCCCAGCGGCCATCGGATAATCACTCCCTGCGATCGCTCCCATTCGGCCGGGTTGCGCTGTACACCCGTGGGGGCGGTGGTCGTCTGATGGGCGATTCCAATAAGATCGAGGTGCTCGAGTTCCCATTGGGTCAGGCCGATCGGGAGATCGGTTGTGTCGGGGGCGGCATCGGCCAGAATTCGGGGAGCTGCAGTCAGGACAAGACAGAGCGTCACGAGGCAGAGGAATACTCTCACGAAGTCACCTGCGCTGGTTTGACCGGATTTTCCGGATTGTGTTCGGCGATGTATCAATGGTAATATAACAATTGAACGGAGAATCGAAAGCCCATTTTTTCACCGCGCGGAACCCTTTTGCGAGAGCGCGCGTTGGAGTAGATTAACGATATGAAGTACGACGATTTATTCGAACCGCTTTCGGTCGGCGCCGGACTGACCCTCCGCAACCGCCTCGTCATGGCCCCCATGACGACAACGTCGGGCGAGGCCGACGGCCGATTTTCCCCTGATGAGATCGCCTATCTGGCCCGTCGGGCCGCCACCGGACTGGGACTGGTGATGACACCGGCCTGCTATGTCCACCCGTCGGGACATGCCTTCGATCATCAGGTGGGGTGCCACGATGATACCATGGTGCCACGCCTGGAAGAATGCGCCGACGCCATCAATGCGACCGGCGCCGCGTCATTTCTTCAGATCCATCACGGCGGCAACGCCGCCCGAGCGGAGTACACCGGCGAAGCCCCCTGGGCGCCCTCGGCGGTAATCAACCGGCGGCAGACGTCGGAGCTGCCGACCGCGATGACCGAGGCTCAGATCGAAACGGTGATCGCAGCCTTCGCGGCGGGGGCGGCCCGCGCCAAACGGGCCGGTTTCACCGGTATCGAACTGCACGGCGCGAATACGTATCTCTTCCAGCAGTTTTTCTCACCGTTCACCAACCGGCGCGAAGATCGCTGGGGCTGCCAGACATGGGGGAACCGAACGCGCTTTGCATCCGAGGTGGTGAAAGCGGTGCGTGCCGAGGTCGGTTCCGAGTATCCCATTTCGTACCGGATCTCGCCCGAAGAACCGGAGCCGGACGGTTACTCGACATATGAGGCGATTCGCCTGCTCGAAACACTGCTACCGCTCGGGATTGACATCGTGCACGTCTCCACTCAGCGATACGGTGATGGGCTGCGGAACGACGTGCCGGCGGGATCGCACCCGACCCGGCTGATCCGTGAAGCGATTCCAAAGAACGTTCCGCTGATAGGCGTCGGCGCAATTCGCCGTCCGGAGCAGGCGCTTCGAGTGCTTGACGACGGCGTGGACCTGGTCGCGATGGGGAAAGAGCTGCTCATAGATCCCGATTGGGCGGTGAAAGTTCGCGAGGGAAAAGAGCACGACATCAACGCGCGGGTGCCGTCCGAGGCGGCGATCGAAAGGCTGGAGATCCCCGAGCCGATGAAGACCTACGTGCGGCGGTTTTTCCCCGACACGTGACCGGCCTTCGACCGGGGCAGAAATGAAAA
>CAYPYM010000268.1:0-5119 GCA_964414435.1 uncultured Ignavibacteriales bacterium
GGCTGAACAGGTCACCGGTCTTCTGGAAGCGATACCCCGCCATCGGGTCCTTGAACTCGTCGAGCGTGAGAATCTCCTTCATCAGGTTGACGTGGCAGACGACCGTGTTCATCTCGAACGGAGTGAATTTCGACCAGAGCGTCACGAGATCGTCGTACGACAGCGTGCCGCTCGACGCCGCGTTGATCGAGGTCGCGGCGTTGTCGTTGCCGTCGCCGTTGATGATCGTGTCGACCAGCATTGCGATCTTGTCGGTCTGCAGGCGGAACCCGATGTACCAGAGCAGCACCCGAAACTGCGACGTTGTCCGGTAGCGCAGCGCCTTGTAGCTCGCCTTGAGCGCCAGGCCGTAGTCGGTGACCTTGACGGCGTGGTTCTGTTCGGTCACGAGCAGTTGCGGAATCTCGGCGCCCTCGCCGACCGGACGCAGCGAGAAGCGCGAGGTGTCGGAGGTGTCGATGAAGAACGGCGTGTAGCTGTTGCTCGCGACCGTCGTCGTGTTGGCCACCAGGCGCGACAGCTCGGGCCGCATCGACTGGCCGCGACGGATTTCTCGGCGCATGAACTCGGGCAGCAGCGACGGCGCCTGCTGGTAGAACTGATCGACCGTGGTCGCGCCGCGACCGTTGAGGCGGATTCCGGCCAGGGCCATCTGGCGCTCGAAAGCGTCGAGGTTCGCCCCCGCCGGACTCGGATCGTATTCGTCGAGTTCGAGCAGCTCCGAAAGGGTCAGGCCGCGGGAATCGGCCTCGAGATAGAGATCGCGGTTGATCTCGACCGCAGCCGCACGCGAGAGATCGACCGCGCCGGGCGCGGCTTCGCGGTCCAGTTCGCGCTGAAGTCCGGCCAGCGCCGCCGACTGTAAGAAGCGTTCGAATTCCATCGTTGTCTCCGTCAGTTGAGAAGGATGGCACAATCGATCGTGCCGTTGACTTCGAGCACCGTCCCGCGGGCCACATTGCCGCCATCGGGATCGGACGCCACGGTCGGCGCCTGCCGGACCGTCCCGGCCGAGCCGCCCACGACGCGGTTACCCACCGACGGCACCGTCGCCGAGACTTTCAGGCGGCAGATCCCGCCGATCTGAACGGTGGCGAGGCGCTTGCCGTTGTCGGCATCGGTGAGAGTCAGGCTGATCAGCTTGCCGAGCAACTGGCCGCCGCTGGTGATCGGACCGACCTCGTTGCTGCCGGTCAGCATGACCGGATCGCCGAGATCGGCGTCCTTGAGGTCGTCGACCGATGCGGTCTGATGGATGCGGAAGGTCGCCAGCATCGGCGCGACCGCCTCCAGGTTTTGTTCACGTACGCTCATGCGTTTCCTCTGTTACTTGTTCTGGTGAGTGGGAGCGTTCATCGCTCCGCGTCAGGTTCAGGGTCGATCGAACGGCTGTGCCGTACGCTTCGGGCCGCGTTCGAACAGGCGACCGAAACTGGTCGGGAAGCTGTCGCGGAAGCGCGCCGACACGAGGCGATATTCCTCGATCAATCCGGCGGCGTCGCGATGCTCGAGCCGTTCGACGTACTCGGCCGCCTCGCGAATCAGATCGCGTCGGCGGCTCACGGCAGCAATGGCCTTGGCCATACCGGCGATCCGCCCGATCAGGTCGCGCCTCAGGGCGGTCAGTTCCTCGCGGTCACGCTTGGTGTCGGCGAGGAGTTCGTCCTCGCTCTGCAGAAGCGCCCGCAGGGTGTCGAAATCGATCGTGCCGAGCGATTCCGGTTTGAGTTGGGCCGCCGCGGCGGCGATTCGTTCGATCCGTTGGTCAATGGTCTCCACCACGTTCCCCCGATCGTTCGGCGAGATACATCTCGATCCTGGTGAGCCGGGCCTCGACATTCCGCGAAAAGTCATGAAACTGGTCGCGGCTGACCACGCCCTCGCGCAGCATCACCTCGATAGTGTTGAGTCGTTTGTCCAGCGTGTTGACGACCCGTCCCTCGGCCTTGTCGGCCAGGTCGACCCGCAGCGACTGGATCGTCAGGAAATAGGCCGCGATCATGCCCGCGACAATCGTCAGCAGATTGAGCAGCGGCCCGTTGATGCGGATTCCGCCGCTCCGCTCGGAGGTGGCACTCATCGTATCCTCCTGTGACGTTCTCAGCGTTGGTTCATCAGCCGGTACACGAGGTACCGCTCACGGCCGTCGATTTTGATCGGCCGCACGACGACAGTGCCTGAAAGCATACCCGAAAAGTCCATCACGAATGCACCGTCGTCCTCTGCCAGTTCCGTCACCCGACCTGAGATCGTCGTCCGCGCCGGAGGCAGCGCGCCGCGATGTTCGATCCGGTCGGCGACAAAGCGCACCCCCTGGCGGAACCGTCCGAGATGAAACTGACGGATATCGAACCGGAGCACGGCGCAATCGTACGGGATCATCAGCGATGCGGTCGGCGATCCCTCCCGGATATGCAGCCGGTACTCGTCCGGCTTGACCGTGGGGGTGTTCTCGGATGTGAGTCGATACGGCGCCGATGTAATCGGTGCGCGATCCGACGGCCACACCCGAACGCCGTCGCGGGTGCCCAGCGTGCGCAGCGTATCGGCGATCTCGAGTTTGGCGCAGCGCCGATATCGAAGCGGGCGAATAGTCAAACGATGCCGGTCGCGCGTCTCGGGGCGGAATTCGTTGCCACTGCCGATCAAACGCAGCTCCAGTCGTGTTATCGGGGAGTCTTCGCCGCTCAGATGGCGACGCAATGCGGCGGTCGAACATCGCTCCTTGCCGCGCAGGCCGATCAGGTAGCCGATCGGCTCCGCGGCCTCGTCGGCGACAATGCCGCCAAGCCCCGGCAGCGAAATCTCCGTGCCCGACGGTGTCGTGAGCGTGCCATCGGCCGAGAGCGTCACGGCGATCCCATCATACGCCGGCACGACAAGATAGTTGTCGGCGTCGGGCAGCTTGTCGGGGTCGTCGAGCACGACGTCATCCGTGTGCGCCGTGGCGATGTCGTCGGCCGATAGTTGGCGAGTGATGGCCGTATTCGGCACGGCTCCTCGATAGACCAGTGATGTTTCCAGCACCCGTTCGATCCGGCGGTAACGGAAATAGCAGATCCGTTCCGCACCGTCGTCGTCGTACTTGTCGAACGGTTGGTGACGGCAGAGCCGGATGTCCTTGCCGCAGATCGAGCATTCGGGCAGCAGGAAGGTGAAGCTGATCGAGCACTCCTTGTAAACGCCGCCGTCGATATTCTCCCGCAGCGTCTCGGCGCCGTCGGCCTTTTTCAGCCAGTAAAACCAGCATTTCACCCACCGCCGGCCGTCGCGTTCGACCGTCTCGGCGTGGAAGTTCCGACCTATCGGCAGCCGGTCCTTGCGGTGACCGACCATCACCGGTGAATCGACCAGAAGCCGGCACAATCGGGCGTGTTCGTCGACAGGGAAACAGCCGCCGAAGCTGTTGACCTCATCCGACACGATGAACATGGCCCGAACGTAGACATCGTCGATCGACACCCGGTCGGGCGGGTTAACCGCAGTGTTGATTCGCTCGACGAGGTCGGCGTCGGGCGTGGTTTCGGCCGGTTCGGCGAGGCGGGCAATCAATCGTCCGAGGGTTGCGCTCATGGATCCTCCGCACAGTTTGGGTTCTACCAAAGCGCACGAAGTCACGATCGTCGTAGAATCGACTCCATTTTTGCGCAAAAAGATGCGGCATTTACTGTCACTGCGACTATGGGAAGTTCCCCATATTCGATCGGCTAACTTGTATATTCGAAGTCCCTTAGTTACCGCCGGGCGAATTCTGCACAGTCACGGCACGGCCTTTGCTCAATCTTATTCCAGACAGACAGTATTGCGAGACAACGTGAACACTCTGATGGAGTTAACATATGCGGGTCTATAAAACACGGGAATCTCACCCACTGAAGTGGATCGTCGCGATCCTTATCTTCATGATCGTCCTTTCGGTCACGTTCTCCGACGTCTATGGATTCTGGACGTCGAAGCCGGCCGATGGAACCCGGCCGCAGGTGGGAAGCAACACCACGACCCAGCTCCAGTACGATCAACCCTCGGCTGACCAGGAGCCGCTGAATACAAGTTCGGTCCCGCCTGAGGTGCCGGAACCGACGACTTTGATCCTGCTGGGATCGGGCCTTGCTGCCATGAAACTGCTTCGACGGAAAAAAGCCTGACTCCCTATTTCCCAACCTCTACCCTTCCAGGCCCCTTGAGTCCCTCCCCTCAAGGGGCTTTTCCTTGGGCTGCATAAGACGCTCACACCCGGCCCACCCGCGGCGCGACGGCCGGCCTGTCCCGCCGCCGCAGCGGCCACAACGCGAGCGCCAGCGCCATCAGACTGTCGCACTCGTTGTTGTCGTCCCACCGCGCCGCACGCAGTTCGTCCTCGAACGCCCACGTCTTCCCGACACCGTCGGGCAGTTCCCAGCGCTCGTACGCAATCGCTTTCCGGGCATGAAACAGCTCAACATTGGTGAGCAGCTCGGCCTTGACGTTGGGCGTGAATATCACCGAGAGCGGATTGAACTCGCGCAACTGCTCGACCACGACATCGCCGAGACCGGTCGCGTCGACCACGAGCTGCCCCGGGTAATCGCGCTGGCGCTGCTTGACTTTCTCGATCACAACCGTCCAGTCGAGCATCCGAAACCGCTCCAGCGCCACGACCCGCGCCCGTTCGCCAACGACCTCGATCGTCACGCCAACGGTCGCGGTCCGCTTGCGGGCCAGGTCCCAGCCGGTGATCAAACGCCGATGGGCCGACGGTGAGGACGATGTCGCTGCGACCGAGGCCGCCGCGAGGGCGGCATCGATGTATTCCCCGCGAAGGATCTCGCCGCCGCTGTCGACGAACTGCCCCATGATGTTCTGCTGGATGCGTCGCTCGGAGAAGTACTCCAGGCGTTCATCGAGAAAGCGCCGCGAGATGTACTCGTTCTCGCGGCTGTCGCCCGACTGGAAATACCCCGGCCGCCGTCGCTGCAATATCTCCTGCGCCCGCCGGTAGAACCAGTTCCGGCCGTTCGGAGTCGAGACCAGGTCGAGCCGCCCCTCACGATCGGCGAGGCGCATCTGGATCACTTCCTCGACCACGTATTCGGGATCGGTTTCGAACGCGACCTCGTCGAATATGAACAGATCGTAATCG
>CAYPYM010000269.1:0-5082 GCA_964414435.1 uncultured Ignavibacteriales bacterium
CGGATTCTATTCATGCCTCTGACATTCCCAAGAAGTGGATCAACAGGCAGGAGATGAAACTGACGGAATACTCGGTCGCTGTGACCGCACCAAGATACGCAAAATCTCCCGGCGCACAAGACGTAAATTACGGAACCAGTTCCTCACTGCGCTCGGATTTCGGCTCCGCCGCGACAGAAGTTGTCACGGACGTCGGCGCCACCCGCTTGCGGCGGCGCTCGCGCATCGAGAGCAGTCCCGACAGGAACAGCAGAATCGTCCCGAACCAGAAGAGATTGATCAGCGGCTTCTGCGACAGCTCGACCACCAGCGACGCGCTCGTCACCGACGGCGGCGGCAGATTCGGTCCCGACACCGACAGCACCACCGAACCATCGTCGGGATGCACGTTGGCGATATGCACCGTCCCCTTGCCGTTGTCGAAACGGACCGGCAGCGCCTCAAGGTCATTCGCCTCGGTCACGCGCAGGCGAGGCATGACCTCTTCCTCTTGGCCGTCGTGGGCGATCGTCAGCTTGGCGCCGGCTTCGGTCATGGGCGAGTCGCCGTGCGAGGTCAACTGGAAATCATGGAATGTAATCGTGTAGTCGCCGAGCGTGGCGCTCTTCCCTTTCCCCAGAGTAACCTGGCCGGGATCGCTGGTCTTCGGCTGGTCGAGCGAAAGCGGCGACATATAGAAATCGTAGCTCCAGTATTTTTCGACATGCGGCTTGCGCATGACTCCCTGGGCGTTCTTGGGGAATTCGTGCGGCAGGTACGCCACGAACTGCTTGTCGCCATCGTGGACCGTCACGTGGCAGTCGTACCCCTTGGCGTTTTGCTTGACATCGGTAAAGGTCATCCGGTAGCCCATCGCGGTGACCTCCTGATTCATCGGCAGGTTGATCGTCTGCTTGCGCTCGAACCCGGCCGACACCGCGGCACCGACCAGTGCAATTGCCAGCCCGATATGGGCGAGATAGGCCGGCTTGAAATTGCCCTGCAGCCACGCCGAGGTCAGCGTGTAGGAGTTGGCGACGAGCGCCCAGATGGCCGCGCCGAACAGCAGCAGATACATCGGACTGAACGTCACGCCGGTGATCATGAGGATCCCCGCCGTGAGAGCGCCGGCGGTCAATCCGATCGCCAGCAGACGCGGCCGGGTGAGGCCCTGGTTCCATTTGAAACTGGGGAACAAACCGAGCAGGAAAAGAACCACGATCGCCACCGGCGTCATGGTGCGGAAATAGTACGGGATGCCGACCGCCGAGGGATTGTCGGTGATGCGGGTGATGAGCGGCGCCGAGGTGCCGATCAGCACGAGCAGTCCACCGACAAAGAGCATCACGATACCCATCGCGACCAGGTACGAACGCGAGGCGATTTTCGAGTAGACTTTGCCGGGGCGGATGTCGCGCCAGCGAAGCACCATGAGAAAGAGGCCGAGCCCGATAAACGCGAACAGGCCGCCGATCAGGAAACTGTTGATACCGAGATCGACAAACGAATGCACCGAGAAATCGGCCAGCACGCCCGAGCGGGTCAGGAAGGTGCCGTAGAGCACCGACCAGAAGGTCAGCAGCACCACCACGAGCGAGAACCGCATCATCCCCCGCCGCTGCCGTTTGATAAAGAGGCTGTGCACCTGCGCGCCGAGGAAGATCCACGGTATGAACGACGAGTTCTCGACCGGGTCCCACGCCCAGAAACCGCCCCAGCCGAGCGTCTCGTACGCCCAGTAGCCGCCCATCGTGAGCGACACGCCGAGCGCCGCCCAGGCGAACAGCGTCCAGCGCCGGGCCGACTCGGCCCACGAGTCGTACTTCCGGGAAACGAGTCCGGTCATGGCGAAGGTTGCCGGGATCACCGCCCCGGCGAAACCGAGGAACATAATCGGCGGGTGAATCGTCATCCAGTAGTTCTGCAGAAGCGGGTTCAGCCCCGATCCCTCGGTGCGCCACACCGGCATGTATTCGAACGGCGACTTCTTCAGGAGGATGAAGAGAATCGACATGATGAACAGGTTCAGGAAAAACAGATTCCCCGCCTCGAATCCCTTCGCCGTCCGCATGAGGATCAGACCCATGAACGAAACGAAGGTGATCCACAACAGGAAGGTCCCCTCCTGCCCTCCCCAGAGCGAGGCGACCAGGTAGTACGGGGGCAGGTCGGTCGAGGAATAGGAGAAGACATAGGCGACCCGGAAATCGTGCTGGATGATCAGCCAGAGGAGGGTGCCGAGGGCGCCGACGATGCCGGCGGCGGTGAGGCCGAAAAACAGCCGGGCCGGGCGGCGGAGATCTTCGCGGCCGCGCCAGACCAGGGCATAAAGGATTGCAGAGACCAATGAAGTCGCTGTTGCGGCAACAATGAGGAAACTACCGAATTCGGGCATGTCATTTCTCCAGCTTCAGGAAAACCTCTCGAACGGCCCGGCTAGTCTTCGCGGGCGGCGGTCACGGTCCGGCGGCGCTTCCTCTCGGGCTGCACCACCTCGGCCGTTCCGCCGGAAATCTCGACCAGTCGCTTGATTGCGTCCTCGACCAGGAAGTCGGGTGTCGAGGCCCCCGCCGTAATCCCGACCTGCTCAATCGCGTCGTCGTCGAACCATTCTGCGCGAATATCGGCGGCCGTCCCGATAAGAACTCCCCGGCCGCAGATAGCGTCGGCGATCTTGGCCAGCCGGTTGGAGTTGGCCGAGCTTTTCGAACCGACCACCAGCACCATGTCGACTTTGGGCGCGAGATCCATGACCGCGTTCTGGCGCTGGGTGGTGGCATTGCAGATCGTATTGAAAATTTCGATATGGGGCCATTTCTCGCGGGCCAGTTCCTCGACCTTCGCCACCTCATCCATATGAGCGGTCGTCTGGACCGTCAGGCCGAGCTTGCGGTCCTTCCAGTCGGGCAGCGCCAGCAGTTCCTCGCGCGAGGACGCGACCGTGATATGTTCGGGGGCATGGCCGACCACGCCTTTGGTTTCGTCGTGATCGAGTTCGCCGTAGTGAATGACGTGGTAGCCGTTGGCGACGATCTTCTCGATGATGACATAGATCCGTTCCACCAGCGGACAGGTGGCGTCGACCAGGTTCAGACCCCGGGCGCGGGCCGCTTCCTTGACCGACGGCGCCACGCCGTGGGCGGAGATGATCAGCGTGCCGTTGTCGACCTCGTCGACTGCGAACGCCTGCCCCACCCCCTGGCCGCGGAATTTGTCCACGACGGCGTCGTTGTGGACGATTTCGTTGAGAATGGTCACTCGGCCGTTCTGCTGCGCGGCCGTTTCTTCGGCGATATTGATAGCCCGCTTGACCCCCATGCAGAAGCCGTGGTGGCGAGCGATGTGAATCTTCTTCAACATGCGTTCTCCAGCAGTTTTTTCGACTGGTTGAAGGCTTTGTACGAGCTGCGGACCAGCGGCCCGGCCTCGACATGCGCAAATCCTATGCGTCGGCCGATTTCGGCCATCTCCTTGAATTCGTCGGGATGGTAGTACCGCTCGATCGGGAGATGGAACCCCGACGGCCGCAGGTACTGGCCGATCGTGACGATATCGCACCCGGTCGCGTAGATCTGGTGCATCAGTTCGACGATTTCCTCGGCCGTCTCGCCCAGCCCGACCATAAACCCGGTCTTGACCACCGGGCGGGAACGGTAGCGATCGGCGACCCGAAGGATCTCCAGCGAGCGGTCGAGCTTCATGGCCGGCCGTACCCGTTTGTACAGGCGCTGGACCGTCTCGACATTGTGCGCAAGGACATCGACACCCGAATCGAGCACGACCCGGAGAGCATCGAGATTGCCCCCGAAATCGGGAATGAGGAATTCGACCTTGACGTCTTTATCCTGCCGTCGGAGGGCCTCTATAGTCCGGGCAAAAATAGAGGCACCTCCATCGGGCAGGTCATCTCGTGTAACCGACGTGATCACGACCTGTTTGAGGCCCATGAGGCCGACCGTCTCGGCGAGCCGGTTCGGTTCGTCCTCGTCGAGGCCGAGCGGCTGGCCCTTGAGCACGTCGCAGAAATTGCAGCCACGGGTGCAGTACTTGCCGAGGATCATGAACGTGGCGGTCCCTTCCTCCCAACATTCCCGGATATTGGGACAGGCCGCCTCCTGGCAGACCGAGTGCAGGCCGTGGTCTTTCAGTATCGACTTGATATTCGCATAGTTCGGTCCAAAGCTGGTCCGGGTCTTCATCCACCGCGGAAGGCGGGCATTCGGAACGAGCGCCCGTTCCCGTTTCGGCGGCGCCTTGGGTGAATCGGCGTGGGCCGAGGTCGCGCCGATCGACTGCGTAAAGAAGACTTTTTGCATCTACGAAATATATATTATGTTATCGTCAACGCCACAAGAATTTTCGCACAAAAAACGAAAGTAATGTGGTGTCGTCATCAAGCTCGGTGTGAAACGAACTCGCCATCAAGTTGCGCTCTCTCACTAATACGGGCGCTTCCCGATAAGTCGCAAGAGTTTCTACCCCTTCGCCGGCCCGCACGATTTTGGGCGCCCTGATAAAAATCGCGTGCAGCCGCGCCGTCGTATCGTCCAGCCGGGCCTCCAGCGTCTCTTCGAATGAAAACACCTGGCGGCCGTATCCGTTCCGCAAAACATCGATATCCATCAACCCGAGCGGCTTCACCCCCGCCTGGTTGTCGGCGATCCCCTTCCCCAGCATAATCATGCCGGCGCAGGTCCCCCAGACCGGCTTGGTCGCGGCGAATTCGGTCAGCGCCGGACGGAGTTCGAACCGGTCCATCAGGATATCCATCGTGGTCGATTCGCCACCGGGGATGATAAGACCGTCGATCTCATCGAGCTGCGCGGGCGTGCGTATTTCCACGCCCCGATCGCCGATCAGGCCGATCTGGTACAGGTGGCGCGAGTAATCGCCCTGGAGGGCGAGCACGCCGATTGTCTTCTGTGCGGTTGTCGTCATCGTACTCATGATTGTCAGGCTCTTTGAACACTTCAGTGGACCGAATGTGCCCAAATAAAGCGGCGGGCGGGCGGCCTGTCAAGGCGCGCGTCAGGAGGCGAGCATATCGAGCGCGAGCTGGTGGGCCGGGTCGGGCAGCGGCGGCATTTCCTCAAAGAGTTTCCC
>CAYPYM010000270.1:0-5068 GCA_964414435.1 uncultured Ignavibacteriales bacterium
TCTAAATGTATTTTAAAACTTTCTGGCGACGTGTTAATGATTTCTTCAATAAATATAGCTGATTGGAAATAAACTTTGCCAGGAGAATTAATATTTCTCCAAATGCCAGGATAGCCAACACAGACTAGTAATTCATCTTTCCTAACTTCGGCTGGCGGCCAAGAAATGGACAGGCAATATTGTTTGCCTAAAGAATTGATTTCTTCATCTGATAATTCATAAGTGACGAGATCATAAAACTTATTTCGATCGATAATTCTGCTTTGAATATCGTTTATTACTAATGAACCTAATTGGTAATTAATATTTCTCTGAGTCTTTATCAAATTTTCATATTGCTGAATAACGTGATTATTAGTTACTGCAAATCTTTTGGAACCCGTGTCTATAAAAGTACTGGTTGCGCTATTATAGATTTTACAATCAGGCATAGATGATGGATCAGCAAAAAATGTATTAATGACATAATTCAATGCCCACTTTTGATATTCACCAACTAATTTTATTCTATCTTCATATGCTAAATTTGCCATCATAATAACAACCTAACGGCGTTGCGCCAAAGCCTTAGCCAAAATTTAGTATCAGCGGCGGGGTTGAGTTTACCTGCTAAATGCAAAGTGATGTTACGCCCTCTAATTTTTATTTCTTCTTATAGGAAAATTACTCTTCGTTGTCTTTATAACCTGATTTGAAACAAGAGTAATAATTAAAATAAAAAAAGTTTTTGGCAAAAGGTACATTAGTAGCAGCGCCGATATACTAATTCTTCCCATTATTATCCAATTTTTCGGCATAGTTGAAAAACCTCCTGTTAGTTTATTTTGTCCGTTTCATAATTAAATGTTGCAGTTTAACTGATGAAAGATTAATATTCATTTGCAATTCTAAATTCAGTAGATCTTTAAAATATTTACTCACTTATTTTCGGGGAGTGCATCACAATGAAAAAAACACCCATAATTTTTGCAACAGTTTTGTTCCTCTGTGCTTTATCTGCTAAAGCGCAAACTCTTCAGGAAGTCCTGGATAATTATTTCAAAACAATCGGCCAGGAAAAATTACTCACAGTTCAAACAATTGTAACTAAAGGTAAATTATTGCAGGGAGGAATTGAAATTCCGATTATAGGATACAATAAACGCCCGAATAAACTTCGTTTTGAAGGTACCTTCCAGGGGATGACCCTTATTCAAACATATAACGGCAAGGATGGATGGAGTCTGAATCCTTTTACAGGCGATACGCTTCCCAAACCAGCCACAAAGGAACAACTAGATAATTTCAAAGACCAGGCGGATATCGATGGAATGCTGTATAGTTATAAGGAAAATGGTTATACTGCTAAACTTTTGCCTGTTGATACTGTAGACGGAATAAAAACCTATCCTGTTCAGATAACAAAACCAAATGGTAACACTTATACAAATTACATTGATGCCGATAATTATGTAATTATTAAAACAAAAGCGAAAGTTAAAGTTCAGGGTGTGGATAGGGAAGTGGAATCCTACTACAGCAATTATAAACCCATAAATGGTATGATCTTTCCCTTTGCTGTGGATACAAAAATGAACGGCCAGACAGTGGCGCAAATTGTATTTGATAGCTATGAGTTTAATAAAGAACTAAATGATTCATTATTTACCCTCGAACCTGGAGAGAAATAATTAATTTTTATTAACGAATTTGCCGTTTGTGTTTTATAAACAAGAAAGTAAAAGGAGGGAATATGAAATATTTAGTTCTTACGCTTTTTATTTTTCTTACAGGGATTTCGATTGCTCAGCAAAATAAAATTGATCCCGATATCTTCGGCGCTGTAAATTCAAGGCAGATTGGACCCGCAACAATGAGCGGGCGTATAAGTGCAATTGATGCAGCGTGGAATGATCCGAGAATTATTTATGTAGGTGCAGCCAGCGGCGGCTTATGGAAATCAACCAACGGTGGAACTACCTTCAAACCGGTTTTTGATAAATACTGCCAGTCAATTGGAAATATCACGATCGATCAGCAGCACCCTGATACTGTATGGGTTGGGACGGGCGAAGTATGGGTAAGAAACAGTGTCTCGGTTGGTAACGGTATTTATAAAACCACTGACGGAGGAAGCAGCTGGAAATTAATGGGATTATCCAACAGTGAAAGAATAGCAAAAATTATTATCGATCCCGCAGACCATAATACTGTATATGCGGCTGTTCCTGGACATCTATGGAATGATAGCAAAGACAGAGGGATCTATAAAACTACCGATGGAGGAAAAACCTGGAATAATATTCTATATGTAAATGAATCAACAGGATGTTCAGACCTTACAGTCGATCCGCGCAATCCACGGATTCTTTATGCAGGTATGTGGCAGTTTCGCCGTAAAGGTTATACTTTTAATTCAGGCGGGCCGGGAAGCGGTTTGTATAAAACTATTGATGCCGGGTTGCACTGGACTAAACTCGAAAAGGATTTACCTGATACCTGTGGAAGAATTGATGTTGCAATTTCTCCTGCCGATCCTGAAATTCTCTATGCATTGATCGAAGCTCAAAATTCCGGACTTTACAAGTCAACTAACGGCGGCGATAGCTGGGAAAAAGTCAACATTACACAAACTGTTGCCGAACGGCCGTTCTATTTTTCTTTGATAGTTCCAGATCCTGTTGATACCAACAGAATATACAAACCGGGTTTTACTCTTAATGTAAGCACAGATGGTGGAAAGATATTTACTTCTCCTTTTGTTGAAGGAGGAAATGTTCATTCTGATTTGCACGCATTGTGGATAAATCCTCATAATAATTCACTAATGTATTTGGGTACTGATGGCGGAGTTTATGTAACACAAGATAGAGGGAGCACCTGGCGGTTATTTGCTAATCTGCCTGTTTCCCAGTTTTATCACGTAAGCGTTGATAATAATGATCCATATATGGTGTATGGAGGTTTGCAGGATAACGGTTCATGGATGGGACCTTCTGCCAGTCCTGGAGGCATTTCAAATAGTGATTGGAAAAATGTCGGTTATGGAGATGGTTTTAATGTATTTCCTGATCCTACCGATCCAAACATTATATATTGGTCGTGGCAGGGCGGAAGCATTGAAAGATTCTATAAAAATACCGGAGAGACGAAAGATATCAGGCCTTTTTCCGATAATGTTAATAAAAAACTTCGATTTAACTGGAATACCCCAATTGTTTTCAGCCCTACCAAGGAAAAAGTTATATATATTGGTTCTCAGTTTCTATATAGAACTACCGACCGCGGAGACAGCTGGCTAAAAATTTCACCTGATTTAACAACCAACGATCCTGAAAAACAAAAGCAGGAAGAATCAGGTGGATTGACTATTGACAATTCCACCGCAGAGAATTTCTGTACTATATATACTATAAGCGAATCACCGCTTGATTCCAAAATTATCTGGGCAGGTACTGACGATGGCAACCTTCAGGTGACTGATAATGATGGTAAGACATGGACAAATGTAGTAAAGAATATTAAAGATCTTCCTGGCGGTACGTGGTGCTCAAATGTTTATGCAGGCAATTTCGATAAGAATACCGCTTTTACAACCTTTGATGGCCACTATAACGGCGATATGAAAACTTATGTTTTTAAAACTACAGATCTCGGTAAAACATGGAAGTCACTTTCAAATGATCAGGTTAGTGGCTTTGCTCACGTTATAAGACAAGACATTGTGAAACCTTCATTGCTGTTTCTCGGTACCGAATTCGGTTTGTTTGTATCAATTGATGGTGGCAACTCGTGGAGTCAGTTTAAAGGAAAATTACCCAATGTACCTGTGCGCGATCTCGTTATTCAAAAAGAAAATGCAGATCTTGTAATAGCAACTCACGGCAGAGGTATATATATAATTGATGACATTACCCCAATGAGAGAACTGAAGCCATCTATGCTAGATTCCGATTTTGTTTATTTACCTGCACGCTCTTCTATGATAAAAAATCCAGTGCAAAAACAGGAATTTGCAGGCGATGATCAGTTTGTTGGGAGAAATCCGTCAGAAGCTGCGGTTATTACCTATTATCTTAAAAAACGCCACATCTTCGGCGATATGTACATTGAAATCTATAACGATAAAGGAAAGAAAATTAAAACTTTGCCTGCCGGTAAGAATAAAGGAATAAATATTGTTAACTGGAATATAAGGCAGGATCCTCCCAGGGTTCCGCGTTCACCGGCATTACTTGGTCAGGCTGTATACGGACCAACTTTTCCACCCGGCGAATATACCGTTAAAATTATAAAAGGAGATAAAACCTATACAGGCAAAATTACTCTCAAGTTTGATCCTAAGATTCCTCATTCTTTGGCAGACCGCAACCTGCAATATGCAACTTTAATGAAAGCGTACAATGCACTGGAAGATCTTGCATTTCTGGATAAGCAGGTTACTGACATAAGAGATAAAGCAGATAAAACGCTTTCCGGACTTGAAAAAGATGAAGATGTATACCAAAAACTATCTGGTATATCAAATGATATGAATAATCTTCATAAAGAACTGGTTGCTACTAATCCGAACCCGTTATCGGGCGAAGAAAGATTAAGAGAAAAACTCGGTGATATTTACAGTGATGTTCTTGGTTACCAGGGTAAACCAACTCAATCTCAGATTGACAGGTTAAATGTTTTAACTGTTGATCTGGATAAGAAGCGTGGCACAGTAAATGAATTACTTAATAAAACAATCCCTGATATAAATATTCAGCTTGCTGAGCTAAAAGTAAGCCCGATTAAAATAATCACAAAAGAAGAATTCGATAAGAATGATAAAAGGTAATATTTGAACTGAGGCTGTCTCTTTATATCATATTAATATTATTGAGGCAGCCTTTTTTAATACTTTTTATTTCTTTGATAACTTTATTTTTCTTTCTGGAAATATTCTGAAACTTCCTTCAATTCCCAATGAAAGTAAAACCATAGCTATTAAAACACATATATGAGATGGACTATTTTTTAATACCTGACAGGATAGTCTAACTGCCGCCCCAAATTTATAATCAGCGGTCGGGTGAGCCTAATGTTGGGCTATTTT
>CAYPYM010000271.1:0-5042 GCA_964414435.1 uncultured Ignavibacteriales bacterium
ACCTGCGTCTTGGTGAGGGCGCCGATCGGCAGCAGGTCGACACCGCCGTCGCCGGAACGAACCGTCGCACCGGCTCGATCCATCACCGCCTGCTCGCCAAGGAACCGGGCCTCGCACGGCTGCTGGTGGAGGACTGGTATCTCAAGCGTTGCTTTGTAGACCATTTCTTCACGGCCGATGTCGACTTCGGTCGTTTCGCCACGAACAAGTACGGCGAAGAGGGCGATTTCATCCTCGAGCCGTTTACCTTCGAGATCGACGAGGACAACGGCCGCGTCGCGTTTGTTCGCGAGGGCCACCTCTGGCGGCCCGACCGGGTCGAGCCGCTGCGACTGGTGAAGCGGTTCAGCTTCCGCGAGGGCAGCGACCAGATCGGGGTGACCTATGAACTGTCGTGTCCGGAGGGGCGCGATGTTACGGTCAATTTCGGAATCGAGCACAACTTCAATTTCCAGGCGGGGCACGCCGAGGATCGGTTTGTGCTGATCGACGGTCACCGTCCGGAGGGGAGCTATCTCGACGACGCGGCGTGTCATTTCGAGGCCGGGTCGTATGCGCTCCTCGACCAGTACCGGGGCGTCGGGGTGGCAGTCACCTGCGATCGCCGATGCCAGGTCTGGCGTCTGCCGATCTGGACCGTCTCGCTCTCGGAGAGCGGGTTCGAGAAAGTCTACCAGGGTTCGACGCTCGTCACGGTCTACCGGCTGGCGCTGTCGAGCGAGCCACTGGTGCTGGCCCAGACGTTGTTCGCCGGCGATGTGGCCGCAGTCGGCGCGGCGGTATCGGCGCGGCCCCGAGTCCGGCCGTAGGCGACCCGGAAGTGCTTGGTTTTTGTGCCGGCCGGACGTATTTTCCCATCATGATAGAGCAGATCGCCAAAGCCATTATCGGCTGTAACCGTTGCGTCGTGCTTACGGGCGCGGGGATATCGGCCGAGTCGGGCGTGCCGACCTTTCGCGGCAAGGAAGGTCTGTGGGGGAAGTTCAAGGCCGAAGAGCTGGCCACGATGGACGCCTTTGTGGCCAATCCGGACATTGTCTGGGAGTGGTACAGCTGGCGTCGCAATCTCATGTCGGAGGTCGAGCCGAACCCGGGCCATTACGCCCTGGCCGAGCTGGCAAAGTGGTTCGACTCGTTTGTCCTGGTGACGCAGAATGTCGACGGTTTGCACCGGACAGCCGGGTCGAAAGACATCCTCGAGCTGCACGGCAATATCAACCGTAACAAGTGCGTGAAGTGCAACCAGCCGTTCCCCGAGCATATCGAGATCGACCCGAACGACATCCCCGCCTGCCCCGCGTGCGGCGGCAAGATTCGTCCGGACGTGGTCTGGTTCGGGGAAATGCTCGATGCCGGCGTGATCAACCGGGCGTTCGACGAGTCGGCCCGGGCCGATCTGTTCCTGCTGGTGGGGACCTCGGCCATCGTCTATCCGGCGGCGCAACTGCCGGTTGAGGCGAAACATGCAGGAGCGACGCTGGTGGAGATCAATCCCGAGGAAACGCCGCTGACGTTTATGGCCGATTTCCATGTCGGCGAACCGTCGGGGCAGTTCCTTCCCCGGCTGTTGCAGGCGCTGGAAGCGGCCGTACACTGAGATCGCTGGAAACTCCGCCCGGGGCCCGAAGTATAAGAAGCGCGCCGGATTATCCGGCCTGATGTCATGACAGCACTGCCGAAACACATACTCCGCACGATCACCCTCCTGCTGGTCGTTTCCCTGGCCGCCGGCGGGTGTGGCGTGTATTTCAACACCTTCTACAATGCCAAAAAGGCGTTTAACGACGCCGAAGGCACGCGCAAGAGTTCGAAGGGGCCGACGCCCATGATCAAGAAGCAGTCGTACGAGACGGCGATCAACAAAGCGCTGAAGGTGATCGAAAATCACCCGAATTCGAAGTACTATGACGACGCGGTCTACGTGCTGGGGGTGTCGTACTACTGGACCGGCCAGTATTCCAAGGCGGAACGGCGTTTCCACGAGATCCTCACCAACTACCCCAAATCCAAGTACGCCAAGGATTCGCGGCTCTATCTGGCCCAGGCGCTCCTGCATGAAGACGAAGTCTCCGACGCCATGGACATATTCGAATCGTTGTTCAACAGCAAGGTGAGCCGGGAGCAGAAGGCCCAGGCGGCGATCGCCCTGGGCGATTTCCATTTCGAGAACAAAGACTACAAGACGGCCGGTCAGTACTACCTCGCGGTGCGTGATTCGCTCGGCAACGACCAGGAGAAGCTTGCCGCGCAGGTGAAAATCGCCGACGGTCTCTTCGACCGATGGAAATACAGCGACGCTCTCGCCGCCTATCTCCAGGTGCTCGGCCTCAATCCGGGCAAAAATGAAAAGTATCACGCCCTGTTCCAGTCGGCGATCTGTTCCTACCGGATGATGCGGATCGATGAGGGACTCGACTACCTGCGCACCCTGGCCGACGACCAGATATATTTCGATTCTCTCCCCCGCCTCCAGTTGACCATGGCCGAAGGCTACGATCTGGACGACGAGCTCGACGAGGCCGAGGCGATGTACAGCAAGGTGGCGGATGAGGCGGGCAACAACCGGGTGGCCGCGAGCGAGGCGTACTATAATCTCGGCCTGATCTACCAGTACGATCTCGACGACCTGACCCGGGCGAAGGATGCCTACGACAAAGCGGTGGCCGCCTACCGGAGCGGGGAATCCGGCCAGCTCGCTCTCGCGCAGTCGTCGGATATCGGCAAGCTGGAGACGTTCAAAGAGTCCGCCAAGGAACTGGATTCGACCGCCACGCAGGATATGATCGACGAAGCCGCTTACACCCAGTACCAGCTGGCCGAGCTGTACTGGTTCCAGCTCAACAAACCGGATTCGGGGATGAATGAGATGCGGTACGTGGCCGATTCCTTTCCGACCGCGTACGATGCCCCACGGGCGATGATAGCGCTGTCGCAGATGATACTGGACCAGACCAGCGACACCGCCGCAAGCGACTCGATCCTGCACGCCATGCTCGAGCGGTACCCGCACTCCGACTACGTCCCCGAGGCGCTGGAACAGCTCGGCCTGCTCGGTACGCCGGCCGACACCGGTTATGCCGAACGCTATATCCATCTGGCCGAATCGTTTGTCGGTGACACGGTGGAGGTCGACTCGGCGCGGGCGTACTACCAGAAGGTGGTCGACGATTACCCCGATTCGAAGTTCTATCTCCAGGCCCGCTTCGCCCTGATCTGGCTGACGGAACAATACGACAGCCCGGGCGATTCCACCGTGATATTCGCCTACAACGAATTCGCCGACTCATTCCCCGGATCGCCCTGGGGCCAGGAAGCGATGAACCGGACGCAGTACCGTCCGACCAATCAGAACCGGGGCCAGCCGGGGCAGACCGGGGGGGACTCGCTCCTGGCGCAGCAGGAGGCGGATACGACCGGGTCCAACGGATTCGTCGTGAACGAAAAGGGTGACACCACCGGCTATGTCGATCCGAGCGTGGAGCGGTACAAGGCGTCCGACGGAACGCTGGCGGTCGACCTTCCGGCCGACGTAAAGCCGATGGAAGTTCGCGAGGAGTTCGTCTATCCCACCGAGGCCTATTCCTCGCGCTGGGAAGGTGATCTCTATTTTCAAATCCAGCTTGATTTTTCGGGGCAAGTAACAGACATTGTCCAGAAATCTTTTGCCGATGTGGATGAGATCAACCTGAGGGCGCAGGAGTCGCTCCGGTCGACCACCTTCGATACGCGTCTGCTGCGGCCGGAAATGATCGGAAAATGGTTCGTCTACAAGTTCAGAGTCAAACTGCCGGATCACCTCAGATGACCGGCCCGTCCTGTGTCGACACCGCTGTCTCCCGCAAACAAAATCTCCGCAACGGCTATTTCGCCCTGACCCTGTCGCCGTATAAACGGGCGGCCGACTGCCGTCCGGGCCAGTTTGTCCACATACAGATTCCATCGACCAACATCATGTTCCGCCGGGCGATGTCGGTCGCCGGCGTTTCGGCCGACGGCGGCGAACTCGAGATCATTTTCAAGGTGTTCGGACGCGGCACGCGCCTGCTCGGGGCGCTCCACAAGGGCGACCGGCTCAACGTGCTCGGGCCGCTCGGCAAACCGTTCCGTTTCCCGAAGAAATCCGACCGGACGGTGATGGTCGCCGGCGGTGTCGGATTCCCCCCACTCATGTTCCTGGCCGAAGCGATGATTGCAAAGGGGTACGACCCCAAGAAGATCGAGTTCTTTTACGGCGGCCGAACCCGCGCCGACCTGCTTCGGGTGCCCCGGATCAAAAACCTCGGGGTCAATTTCCATCCGGTGACCGAGGACGGATCGGTGGGCCGGGGCGGGTTGGTGACCGATCCGCTCGAGAAGCTGATTGTCGGGCACGAGGGCGAGCCGCTTCATCTGGCGGCGTGCGGGCCGGAAGCGATGCTCAAGGCGGTCAACGACCTCGGCCTGAAGCACAGGATCGCCGGTGAATTGTCGCTCGAGGCGCCGATGCCGTGCGGGATCGGGGTCTGCCTCGGCTGTGTCGTGCCTCGGGTCGACGGCGGTCATTCGCGGGTGTGTGTCGACGGTCCGGTGTTCGATATCGGGGAGATCGCACTGTGACGCCTGATTTGAAAGTAACGCTGGCCGGAGTCGAGTTCGCCAACCCGGTCATGACCGCCTCGGGCTGCTGCGGCTATGGCGAGGAGCTGGCCGGCATCTTCCCCCTGACGACGCTCGGGGCGCTGGTGACGAAATCGATCACGCGCGCGCCGCGCCTGGGCCATCCCCCGCCGCGGACCGCCGAGACGGCCTCGGGCATGCTCAATGCGATCGGGCTGGCCAATGTCGGTATCGACCGGTTCATCGCCGAGAAGATCCCGTTTCTAGAAAAGCAGGATACGAAAATAATCGTCAATGTCGCCGGCTCGAAGATCGAGGAGTATGTCGAGGTGTGTGCCCGCCTGAACGACGTTCCGCGGGTGGACATGATCGAGCTGAACATAAGCTGTCCGAATGTCAGCGAGGGCGGGATCGAGTTCGGCTCGAATCCGGCCCTGACCGAGAAG
>CAYPYM010000272.1:0-1582 GCA_964414435.1 uncultured Ignavibacteriales bacterium
GTCGTCGAAATCGACATCGGAGAAGCCGTATTTCTCGGGGTTCTTGGCGATAATCGTGGCGGCCATGATAAGCGGGACGTAGTCCATGGTCTGTCGGCGGAGACGCAGTTTCCAGAAATCGCGGGTGCCCTGCTTGCGAATGGTACGGCGCACCCGTCCCGGCCCGCCGTTGTAGGCGGCCATGGCCAGTTCCCACGAACCGAATTCGTCGTAGAGGTCCTTGAGGAAGCGGCAGGCGGCGTCGGTGGATTTGACCGGATCGCGGCGTTCGTCGAGCCACCAGTTGCGATCGAGTCCGTAGAGGCGGCCGGTCGAGGCGATGAACTGCCAGAGGCCGGAGGCCCGCGCCCACGAGTAGGCGCGCGGGTTGTAGCCCGATTCGACCATCGAGAGGTACACGAGGTCCTGCGGCATGTCGTGCTTGGTGAGGATATCGCTCATGAGGCGGCGATATTTCCTGGAGCGGCGCAGGAATTTGGTGAACGCCTCGCGCGCCACGGTCTGGTAATAGACAATGGATTTTTTGACCCGGTCGTTCATGACGATCGGAATATCGTAGACTACCTCGGGCTTTTCGGCCGAGTAGACTTTCATCGTATCGTCGGAGAGATTGTTGACGAGGTCGCCGAAGCGCTCGATCAGGACCGCCGCGGAGACGTCCTCCTGGAGCGAGCCGAGCGACATGAGCGTTACGCGGTAGTCGGCGATGATATCGTCGAGGGTGGTGCTGTACTGGGCGGCCTCGGGGCTTTCGACCGAGTCGTCCTCGATGTCGAGTGCGGCGAGGACGCGGAGGCCGCGTTCGAAATAATACTGCGCTTCCTCCCAGCTTCCCTCACGGTTGGCGATTACGCCCATGGCGTGGTATTGCTCGGCGAGATCGAGCTGGCGCCAGATTTCGTCGTCAACCGCCGACGCCGAATCATCGTAGTCGTTGCCGGCGGTGAAACCGTACTTGTCGAGGGAATCGCTGTCGGAATCGTCCTCGGTGGACTTACTGAGGGTGTCTTCACCGAGCATCCACGAGGGCATGGTGTGGTCACCGCTGACCGCTTTGCCGGATTTTTCGGGGGTGCGCCGGGTCGCGGTCGTGTCGGACTTATCGGCAGTCGTGGCGGTGGGGGTTTCGGCCTTGGCGGCGGTTGTGGCAGCCGGCTGGTCACCGTAGAGCTGGGGCGATCCCATGCCCTTTTGACCGCCGCATGCGGTGGTCACAAAAAGAACAGCCAGAGCCAGAATCGGTAAGGTCAAAGCCCTTGTCGGGGCCGTCACGCGTAGCGATAAGTTCATGTAGTTTCCCAGAGTTTGCCGTTATTCTTCAATTATCGGCCGGCCTGCACGGTCGCTTAATGGCCAGTAAACGTTCTATCTGTATATACTTGCATTGCCCCTGAAGGTGTCAACCAATTTAACCGGATGCGCCGATTTTGCCGCGAGTTTTTATCCTGCAAGATGTTATACGGAAAAGTTTTCCACGTGAGGGCGGATTTCGGCCAGCAGATCGCCGGCCTGCGACACAAAGCGACACTCGCCCTGATGACGGAACCAGGTGAGCTGGCGCTTGGCGTAGCGGCGATGATTT
>CAYPYM010000272.1:1592-5041 GCA_964414435.1 uncultured Ignavibacteriales bacterium
GGGCCTTCTCGATCAGGGCGACCGCCTCATCGAGGGTATATTCGCCGGCCAGGTGAGCCATAAGCTCGTTGTAGCCGATTACATTGGCCGCCTTAAGACGCTCCCCTTCCCCCGCTTCGAGCAGCGCCCGGACCTCGTCGAGGAGGCCGTCGGCCATCATGCTGTCGACCCGACGGTTGATACGATCGTAGAGGATATCGCGCTCGGGGGCGAGACAGAAACAGACAAAGTCGTGCTCGACCTTGCGGTACCGCCCGGTTACAGCGAGCTCGGAGCGTGAGCGGCCGGTCAGGTAAAACACCTCGAGCGCGCGGATCACGCGGACGCGGTTGTTGGGATGGGTACGGGCGGCCTCGAGCGGATCGATCTTTTCGAGCCGGTCGAACATCGCCTGCGGCCCGAGTTCGTCCATCTCGCGTTCGAGCCGGTCGCGAATGGAGAGGTCGGTGTTGTCGATCTCGACGATACCCTCGGAGAGCGCCCGCAGGTAGAGGCCGGTGCCGCCGACCACGAGCGGGATGCGACCGCGAGCGATGATATCGGCGATCGCGGCGTTGGCATCGTCGATAAAGCGGAAGGCGGTGTACCTCTCCCCCGGATCGATGATGTCGATCAGGTGGAAGCGGACCGCGGCCTGTTCGTCGGCGGTTGGTTTGGCGGTGCCGATATCGAGCTTGCGGATAATCTGGCGGGAGTCGGCCGAGACGACCTCGATCGGGAATTCGCGGGCGAGCGCGACCGCCGCGGCGGTCTTGCCGGCGCCGGTCGGGCCGGCGATAACGGGCATGGGGGATTTCTCAGCCACGGCCGAACTGGCGGTCGAGATCGGCCTTGCTCATTTTGATGAAGGTCGGTCGACCGTGGGGACAGGTGTACATGTTGTTGCACTTGAGCAGTTCGCCGAGCAGGAAGGTCGCTTCCTCGTCGGTAAGGCGGTCGCCCGACATGACGGCCGAGCGGCAGGCGATCGACTGCGCCATCGCCTTGGTCAGGTCCTGCCCCCCTTTGCGGAGCGACGCGATATCATCGATCACCTTTACGAACATCTTCTCGGGCGAGCGGTTCTTGCGGCTCAGCATCGCCGGGACCGCTTCAATGTTGACCATGCGACCGCCGAAATGGGATACGGTGAAGCCGGAGCGGTTGAGCATCTCGAGCGCTTCGTCGAACACGGAAAGCTGTTCGGGGCTGAGTTCGACCTGCACCGGGAAGAGCAGATTCTGGCCGTGAATCGACTGGCTTTCCATGCGGGCGAGGGTCTGTTCGTAGAGCACGCGTTCGTGGGCGGTGTGCTGGTCGATCACATACAGTTCGCTGTTCGCCTCGATCAGAAGATACAGACTGGCGAAGCGGCCGATGAGGCGGAAGCCGCCGGAGGGGCCAGTGGCGGCAGGGCCGCTTTCGTCCGTGGGCGGGAGGTTAGATACAGTGTCGTCGATCACCTCCCCCGTCTCGCGGTCGACGAGGACTTTTTCAGGGATCGGGGCGACGTTTTCGGGGGCGCGGTAGAGCTGCTCCATCGTGCTGCGGCTGAGTGTCTGCGAGTTGTGCACGCCGGGGATCACGGTCTGAGAAGCGGACGGGGCCGGTGGGCGCTGGAAAGGCAGATCGTTACCGGAGCGCTCGGGCGGCTGCGGGGCGCGGAAAGCCGGGATGATGCCGTCCTGACGGAGCGTTTCCTTGATGATGTGGTAGACGGCGTCGTGGATCTCGCGTTCGTGTGAGAGGCGGACCTCGGCCTTGGTCGGGTGCACGTTGACATCGACCTCGTGCGGATCGACGGTCAGGAGCAGGGCGCCGATCGGGAAGACGCCGCGCGGGATCATCTCGCCGTAACCGGCGACAAAGGCGTGCGAAAGGGTCGACAATTGGATGAAGCGATTGTTGATGAACAGGAACTGGCCGTAGCGGTTGTTCTGCACCATGTCGGGCAGCCCAATGCAGCCGGTCAGGTGCACCGGGCCGATCTCGCCGTCGACGGTGAGGAATTTCTTGTTCTGTCCCAGCACGCCGGCGACACGCTCGGCGAGACTCGACTGCGGCGGCAGGCTGAAAATCTTGCGTTCGCCGGAGGTATAGACAAAGCCGATATCGGGGCGGCCGATTGCGAGGGCCATCGCCATGCGGGCGATGTGGCGGGCCTCGGTCGTTTCCGCCTTGAGGAATTTGCGCCGGGCGGGGGTGTTGAAAAAGAGGTTCTCGACCTCGATAACGGTGCCCGGCTGGGCCGGGACCGGTTTTTTCGATTGTAGTACGCCGCCTTCGTAGATGAGTTCGATGCCGTTGGGGGCGTCGTGCGGGCGGGAGATCATCCGGAGGCGCGAGACGGAGGCGATCGACGGAAGCGCTTCGCCGCGGAAGCCGTAGGTGTAGAGTTCGTTGAGATCGTCGAAGGCGGCGATCTTGGAGGTCGCGTGACGCGAGAAGGCGATCTCGATCTGGTCTTCCGGAATGCCACAGCCGTTATCGACAATTTTGATCAGGCGCGCGCCGGATTTTTCGATGATGATCTCGATCCGATCGGCGCCGGCATCGATTGCGTTCTCGACCAGCTCCTTCACGACCGCGGCGGGCCGCTCGATGACTTCACCGGCGGCGATTTTGTTCACCACCCGCTCGGGGAGCGGACGGATCCAGCGGCGGGCGGAGCGGTCGGGCGCGGGGGTCATTCGAGGTCCTCCTTCAGTTGGCGGAGGAGATTGAGGGCGTCCATCGGGGTCATGTTATCGAGATCGAGCACTTTGATTTTCTCTTCGGTGGGTGACGGGTGAGCGTCAAACAGCGACGGCTGCACGCGCTCTTTGTAGAGCGACTGGCCGAGTTCGCTGCGAGTGAACTTGCCCGATTCGAGCAGGCGAAGAATCTGGCGGGCGCGGGTGATCGCCGGGCGCGGCAGGCCGGCGAGTCTGGCGACCTCGATGCCGTAGGAATCATCGCATCCGCCGGGGATGATCCGGTGCAGGAAGACGACCTGGTCTTCCCACTTCTTGACCTGCACCTGATAGTTACGCACCTGCGGGTAGATGTCGGCCATGCCGGTGAGTTCGTGATAGTGGGTCGCGAAGATGGTCCGGGCGTGACTGTGTTCGTTGATATGCTCGACCACCGCCCAGGCGACCGAGAGGCCGTCGAAGGTCGACGTGCCGCGACCGACCTCATCGAGCAGGATGAGTGATTTCTCGGTGGCGTTGTGCAGGATGTTGGCGGTCTCGACCATCTCGACGAGGAAGGTCGACTGGCCGCGGGCAAGATTATCGAGCGCGCCGACGCGGGTGAAGACGCGATCCACGAGGCCGATCTCGGCTTTGTCGGCCGGGACGAACGAACCGATCTGGGCAAGAATCACGATCAGGCCGAGCTGGCGCAGGTAGGTCGATTTGCCGGACATGTTCGGGCCGGTGAGGATGTGGATGCGGCCGTCGGTAGCGTCGATCGTGACGTCGTTGGCG
>CAYPYM010000273.1:0-5039 GCA_964414435.1 uncultured Ignavibacteriales bacterium
CGAGGTGGTCTCTTGATAGAAACATTCCGATCGGTGTTCAAGGTCGAGGAGCTGCGGAAACGGATTTTCTACACCCTCGGCCTGCTTGTCGTGTATCGCATCGGCGGTCACATCCCGACCCCCGGTATCGACGGCTCCATCCTGGCATCGGTGCTGGCCAACAATTCGATCTTCGGCCTGTTCGACCTGTTCGTCGGCGGCGCCTTCGCCAAGGCGACCGTCTTCGCCCTCGGCATCATGCCCTACATCTCCGCCTCCATTATGCTCCAGCTGCTCGGCGCGGTCGTCCCGTACCTCCAGCGGCTCCAGCGTGAGGGAGAAGAGGGCCGGCGCAAGATCACCCAGTACACCCGCTACCTGACCGTGCTCATCGCCGCCCTCCAGGCCTGGGGGACCGCCAGCTACCTGACCACGGTCAAGAGTGCCGCCGGAGTGTCGGCCGTACACATGAACACCGCCGCCTTTATCCCGCTCACCATCCTGACCTTCACCTGCGGCACGATTTTCATCATGTGGCTCGGTGAGCAGATCACCGAACGGGGTATCGGCAACGGCATCTCGCTGATCATCTTCATCGGCATCATCGCCCGCTTCCCCGACGCCGTCATCGAGGAATCGATGCTCGTCTTCTCGGGCAGCCGCAGCTTCCTGGTGGCGCTGATCATGCTCGCGATGATGGTCCTCGTGATCGCCGCGGTCATCCTCGTCACCCGCGCCCAGCGCCGGGTGCCGGTGCAGTATCCGCGAAAAGTCGTCGGACGACGCGTCTTCGGCGGCGCCACCACCCACCTGCCGCTCTCGGTGAACTCGGCCGGTGTTATCCCGATCATCTTCGCCCAGTCGATCATGTTCCTGCCGTCAACCGTGGCGCAGCTCTTCCCGAACACCGACTGGGTCCAGAACCTCGTCACCTACTGGCTCGCGCCGGGCGGGGTCTGGTATTCGATCATATACGGTATCATCATCATCTTCTTCGCGTACTTCTACACCGCGATCGTGTTCAACCCGATGGAGATCGCGGACAACATGCGCAAGAACGGCGGCTATATCCCGGGTATTCGGCCGGGCAAAAACACCGCCGACTACGTTGAGAAAATTCTCACCCGGATTACCCTTCCGGGCGCCATCTTCTTTGCCGCGATCGCGATCCTGCCGTGGGTTCTCGTGAAGCAGGCGAACGTCAACTTCTTCTTCGGCGGCACCGGGCTGCTGATCGTCGTCGGCGTCGCCCTCGATACGCTCCAGCAGATTGAATCGCACCTGGTCATGCGGCACTACGACGGTTTCATGAAGAAAGGCAAGATTCGAGGGAGGTCAATGTAATGAAGAACCTGGTATTTCTCGGCCCTCCCGGGTCCGGGAAAGGTACTCAGGCGGTCAAGCTCGCACGGGAAATCGACGTCGTCCATCTGTCGACCGGCGACCTCCTGCGCAACGCCGTCAAGGCGGGCACTGAGCTGGGAAAACAGGCTCAGGGCTACATGGAAAAAGGGGAACTGGTGCCCGACCACCTGTTGATCGGGCTGATCGAAACGAAAGTGGCCGACGGCACCCTGTCGAACGGGTTTATCCTCGACGGATTCCCGCGCACCGTGCCCCAGGCCGAAAGCCTGAAAGATATGTTCGCCAAGAACAGCATGGCGCTCGAATCGGCGGTCCTGCTGAAGGTCTCCGATGACGAGGTCGTGCGGCGGCTCTCCGGGCGGTGGTTCTGCCCGACCTGCCAGCGGACGTACAATTACCCGGCCAACGTCCCCACAAAGGACGGGGTCTGCGATGACGACGGCACCGAGCTGCAGCGCCGCCGCGACGACGAGCCGGACGTGGTGCGGAACCGGCTGGAAGTCTACAAGAAGCAGACGCAGCCGATCGAGGATTTCTACCGGACCGAGTCGATTCTCCGCGAGATCAACGGGGAACAGGCTCCCGGCCAGGTCTTCGAGGACCTCGTCACGCTGGTGAAATCGAAGTAACAGAGACGGAACGAGAATCGTGATTACGCTGAAGAACAACGACCAGATCGAAATCATGTACCGCGCCGGGCAGGTGGTGGCACGCACCCTGAGCATGGTCCGCGAGACCATCCAGGCCGGCATGTCCACCGGCGAGCTCGACCGGATCATCGAGGAGTTCATCCGGTCGCAGGGCGCCATCCCGGCCTTCAAGGGCTACCAGGGTTACCCGGCTTCGTCCACGGCATCCCCGGCAAACGGGTGATCAAGGACGGCGACATCGTTTCGGTCGATATCGGCTCGATTGTCGAGGATTACTACGGCGATTCGGCCCGCACCTTCGCCATTGGCGAAATCTCGAAGGATAAGGCGAAACTGATGGAGTGGACCCTGAAATCGCTCGAGGCGGGTATTGACAACGCGAAAAAAGGCAATAAATTAGGCGCGATATCGTCCGCCGTGCAGCGGGTCGCCGAGGCGCAGGGGTATGGCGTGGTGCGCCAGCTCGTCGGCCACGGAATCGGCCGGGCGATGCACGAAGACCCGCAGGTGCCCAACTTCGGCTCCCCCAACGACGGCCCGATCCTCGCGGTCGGCACCGTCATCGCGATCGAGCCGATGATCAACATGGGCACCCATGAGGTGAAAACGCTGCCGGACGGATGGACGGTGGTCACGGCCGACGGTCAGCCGTCGGCGCACTTTGAACACACCGTGGCCATCACCGAGTCCGGGCCGCGCATCCTCACCGCTGCGTAAAGGAGAATATGTCGAAGGAAGAAACGATTACGGTTGAAGGAAAAGTCATCGAGCCGCTGCCCAATGCGACCTTCCGGGTGGAGCTCGACAACGGCCACGTCGTGCTGGCTCATATCTCGGGGAAGATGCGGATGCACTTCATCAAAATCCTCCCCGGTGACAAGGTCACGCTCGAGCTGTCGCCCTACGATCTCTCCCGCGGCCGGATCACCTATCGATATAAATAGAACCTGATTGCCGAAGGCTGGTTATAGGTATGAAAGTCAAGTCGTCCGTCAAGAAGCGCTGCGAGTACTGCAAGATTATCAAGCGCAAAGGCGTGGTCCGCGTGATCTGCAAGCGCGACCCCTCCCACAAGCAGCGCCAGGGTTAGGCGAAGTTTAGTTGTTGTTAATAGATCAAGGAGTAAGCATTGGCACGAATTGCCGGAGTTGATCTGCCCAAAGACAAGCGGGTCGAAGTGGCCCTGACCTATATCTTCGGGATCGGATCGCATCGCGCGGGCCTGATCCTGAAAAAGACCGGAGTCAATCCGGACACCCGGGTCAATCAGCTCGCTGATGAGGATGTGGCCAAGCTGCGCGCGGTGATCGAGAGTGAGTACACCGTCGAAGGTTCCCTCCGCGGTGAGATTCAGATGAACATCAAGCGGCTGATCGATATCGGGTCCTACCGCGGCCTGCGTCATCGCCGCGGTCTCCCGTGCCGCGGGCAGCGCACGAAAACGAACGCTCGCACGGCCAAGGGTCCGAAGCGGGCCATCGGCGGGCTCAAGAAAAAGCCCCCGGGCAAGAAGTAATCCGTTCTTTATGACACCGAGGTGTTAAGTGGCAGACGCGAAGAAAAAGGGTAGAACCAGAAAAAAAGCGCGTAAAGTGGACGCCAACGGCGTGGCTCACGTCCAGGCGACCTTCAATAACACGATCATTACGCTGACCGACCAGATCGGTCGGGCGATCTCGTGGGGATCGGCCGGCAAGGTCGGCTTCAAGGGCTCCAAGAAGTCCACGCCGTTCGCCGCGCAACAGGCCGCTTCCGGCGCCGCGCGCGAAGCGATGGACATGGGCCTGCGCCGTATCGAAATCTGGGTGAAGGGGCCCGGCTCGGGACGCGAAGCGGCGATCCGCTCGCTCTCCGCGGCCGGTCTGGAAATCACGCTCATCAAAGACGTGACCCCGATCCCGCACAACGGCTGCCGTCCGCCCAAACGGCGCCGGGTCTGAGTTAACTGGGAAATGTCAAATCTGGTGTGTATAGGAGATTGAATGGCTCGCTATCGTGAAGCCAACTGCAAACTGTGCCGCCGGGAAGGCGAAAAGCTGTTCCTGAAAGGGGCGCGCTGTCTCACCGACAAGTGCGCCATCGAACGGCGTCCGTTTGCACCCGGTCAACACGGGCAGGGCCGCCGGCGCAAAATCTCGCCGTACGGTCTGCAGTTGAGAGAAAAACAGAAGATTCGACGCATCTACGGCGTGCTTGAGAAGCAGTTCCGCAACTACTTCATCAAAGCCGACCGCAAGAAAGGTGTGACGGGCGAAATCCTGTTGCAGATGCTCGAAACCCGCCTGGACAACCTGGTCTACCGGCTCGGCTTCGCCCCCTCGCGCAAGGCCGCCCGGCAGCTCGTCCGGCACCGTCACGTCCTGGTCGGCGGTCGCATCGTCGACGTTCCGGCCTTCAGCGTCAGACCGGGCGAAGTGATCCGGATCAAGGACAAGTCCAAAAACCTTGACCTGATTCACTCGGCCCTCAAGGAAGTCGGCCGTGGCGACGAAACCCCGTGGCTGCGGCTCAACAAGGCCAGCCTCGAAGGGGAACTGCTCGAGGTCCCCAAGCGTTCCGATATCCCGTTGACGGTTAACGAACAGCTGGTTGTTGAGCTGTACTCCAAGTAAAGGAAACCCCAGGGAGGGTATTTCAGACTATGAAGTGGAAGCCATTAACAATGCCGAAGGAAGTCGTCAACGACCAGTCCTCGGCTACGGAAAACTACTCGCGTTTTATCATAGAACCGCTCGAACGCGGCTACGGGACCACCCTCGGGAACTCCCTCCGCCGCGTCCTGCTGTCGTCCATCCAGGGCGGCGCGGTCGTCTCGATGCGCATCACCGGTTGCCTGCACGAGTTCTCGAGCATCGAGGGTGTCTATGAAGACGTGAGTGACATCGTCCTCAACGTCAAGCAGATCAGGATCCGCATGCACGCCGATGACATGCGCACGCTCACCCTCAAAACCAAGGGCAAAGCGAAACTGACCGCCGGCATGTTCGAGGGCGATCCCGAAATCGAGATCCTCGACATCGCCTATCCGCCTGACCAGCAGCCGGA